>DATMZL010000779.1:0-4093 GCA_035607075.1 Polyangia bacterium | reverse complement strand
AGAACCCGACGTCGCGGGGCTGCGCGCCCCTTCCCGAGCGCGCGGAGCAGGTCGTCCATCGACGCAAACCGGTCCTCGCGGCGCACAGCCAGCCCGCGCGCGACGATCGCCCGTAGCCATGCCGGTACGGCTGCTCTTTGCGGCGAGATGCTGCTGTTGGCGTGCTCCCGTGCGACAACGTGCGCGAGCGCGGGGCGGCTGCCGTAGAGCGCCTCGTGCAGGGCGACGCAGAAACTGAACTGATCGGCGCGCCCATCGATCGCTTCGCGCCGAAATTGCTCGGGCGCCATGTACGCGAGCGTGCCGACGACCGCGCCCGTGCTCGTCACCGACGTCGGCAGCGCGTGGGTATCGGCGCCGCTCGTGGGCGTCGGGCGGTCCGGCTCCTCCGCGAGACGCGCCAACCCGAAGTCCATGACCCGCACCGATCCGTCGCGGCCGATCATGATGTTCCGCGGTTTGAAGTCGCGGTGGACGACGCCGGCCGCGTGCGCCGCCGCGAGCCCCCGGCCCGCTGCGACGAACACCTCCAGGATTTCGCGCCAGCTACGCGGTCGCGTCCGCAGCCACGCGTGGACCGTCTCGCCCTCGATGAACTCCATCGCGATGTACACGCGATCGTCGAACGTCCCGGCATCGTGTACGGCGATCACGTTCGGGTGCGACAGCCGCGCGATCGCCCGCGCCTCACGCAGCAGCCGCGCCCGCCGCTCCGCCGAATCGCCACCTGATTCGCCGACCACCTTCAGCGCGATCCGCCGATCGAGGTCGGGGTGGTACGCGGCGTAGACCGCGCCCATCCCGCCGCGCCCGATGGCGCCCAGGATCTGGTAACGGTCGACGCGCGATCCCGGCGGCAGCGACCCGATGAACGGTCGACCTTCCGGAGCGCGGCTGCGCTCGGCGTGGTCGCCCGCTGCTATCGTCATCAAGTCCTCGCAGGCCGCACAGCTCGCCAGATGTTCTTCGACATTGGCGCGCTCGTCCGCGGAGAGCGTGCCGTCGAGGAAGGAGAGGACGCGACGTTCGTCGAGGCAGTCAGCGGTCATCGGTACGCCAATTTGTGGGACGAGGGCCAGTCACCGACAGCGCGCTCGCGTCGTCGATAGTTGTGGTCGATCGGTAGACCAGCTGGTGTGTCGCCAACCACCCGTTGATGGTCTCGACCTTTCGCGAGAAATTTAATCGCCTGTAGACGTCACGAGATTGGAGTGCAAGCCTCACCGCGCGCTTGCGATCGCGACCGCTATCCCAAAGCGCACGCGCCAGCGCGAACCGAGTGTCCGCGAGGGGACGTTCGCGGGTGCTCGTTCTTTCGCGAATACGCAACACTTCCACCAGCACGGGGATAGCCTCATCAGGCGACCGCTGCGCAAGCCTCACGTTTCCGATGCCCTCCAAGGGAAACGAGAACATCAGTCCCGAAGGTTCGCTATACGCACGCAGGACGCGCAGCGCGATCGAGAAGGCCGCTTCCGCCTCGGACGCTCGGTTCAGCGCTACGAGTGCGTCTCCCCTCCTGGTCTGCGCGCCAGCGTACGAATCCGAATCAGGGTCGCCGTTCGCTTCGTGGATGTCGATTGCACGGTCTGCGGCCTCCAGCGCTGCCTGCGGGTGGCCGTTATCTTCGAGCACACCCGATAGACCGCTCAGGCTGATCGCGACATCCGGATGGTCCTTCCCCAAAGACTTCTCCTTGAAGGCGATCGCTTGCCGCAACATGCGTTCGGCACGGTCCAGCTCACCGGTCTCCTGGAGGACGCTTCCGAAGTTATGAAGTGTCCAGGAGCGAATGCGATCGTGCCCAGGACCGAGGCGATTGAGGATCGATTCGCCCAGATGCATCCACGTCTCGGCTTCCCGCGGACGGTTGAGATCGATGCCAACGACGTAAATCAGATCTGCGGCCGCCAAAGCCGCCGTAGCGTCGTCGCGCGCACCCTCCGCAGTGAACAATGCTTTTTGCAACGTGCGCTCCGTATCGGCTGGATTGTCACCCGACGGTGTACTGCATCCGATCAACTCGAGCACCTCCGCGAGTAGAGGGCCGTATTGAATAGCTTCCGCGCGAGGCAGGAGGGCGGCGGCGTGGGCGCGGGCTTCGCGGAAGTTTCCGACGTCACGCAACGCCTGGGCTTCGCGCAGCGACATGCGCAACTCGCGGACGGCCTCGAGGGTTCGCTGATCGCGAGGAAGCGCGACCGCAGATCGGAGAAGGGCGACGTCGGCGCATCGAGTGACAGGGGTCAGATCATGTGTCGCGGCGACCGCGCGCCCGATCGTGGTGCTGTCGGCGGCGGCCAGAACGTTCGTCAGAGCCCGCACCTGGTCGATGTTGTCATTCAGACAGGCCATTCGCAGGTCGAGGACCTCGCCCGATTGTTCACCGCGGGCGTGCGTCGCCTCGCAAGTGTCCACATACATTGCAGACCACTGGCGGACGTAGTCGTCGAGCGCTTTCGAAACGCGCTGCCACGAAGTGTCAGCCGTCGGTCGACCGCTCGCGGTGAAAGCGCGATGCACGGACTCGCGGCGAGAATCGTCGCGGCCGGACCACGCGGCGTCGAGCCGCGCCGCCGGTACCTGGCAGCTTATGCGGCCACCGCGTGCCGCGCGCCAGCCGCCGAGGGCAAACAGCGTGATCGCAAGACTGATGGTGGCTCCGAGGGCCCGGCGGCGCGGGCGGGTGCGGCCTTTCGCGAGCGCGCGGATCACGTTGTCAATGGAGGGGAATCGGTCATCGCGTCGATCGGCGAGGCCCCGCGAGACGATTGCACGCAGCCATGACGGCGCAGTCCCGGTTCGCGTCGGTGTCGTGCCGCGATCGGTGACGTACGCGAGCGCGGGCCGACCGCCGTAAAGCGCCTCGTGCAGCGCGACGCAGAAGCTGAACTGGTCCGCCCGCGCGTCGATCGGTTCGCCGCGGAATTGCTCGGGCGCCATGTATGCGAGCGTGCCGACGACAGCGCCCGTCTTCGTTACGGTGGTTGGCAACTGACGGGTGTCAACGTCCGCGATCCCACGCGCCTCGGCGGGCTCTCCCGCGAGCCGCGCCAAGCCAAAGTCCATGACGCGCACCGAACCGTCGCGTGCAATCATGACGTTCTGAGGTTTGAAGTCGCGGTGAATGACGCCGGCGGCGTGCGCGGCGGCTAGCCCGCGGCCCGCGGCCACGAAGACGTCGACGATCTCGCGCCAACCGCGCACCCGTGCGCGCAGCCAGACGTCGACCGTTTCGCCCTCGACGAATTCCATCGCGATGTAGACGCGCCCGTCAAACGTGCCCGCGTCGTATATAGAGACGACATTCGGGTGCGACAGGCGCGCGATTGCCCGCGCCTCGCGCAACAGCCGCGCGCGCCGCTCCGCGGAATCCACGCCCGACTCGTGCACGACCTTCAGCGCGATCCTGCGGTCGAGGTCCGGGTGGTATGCGGCGTAGACCTCGCCCATCCCGCCGCGGCCGACCGCGCCCAGGATTTGGTAGCGATCGACGCGCGACCCAGGCGTCAGCTCGCCCACAAACGGGCGTCCCTCGCGCCCTGCCGACAGATTTCGATGCGCCTGATCGGCACCTACCCACGTCATCAATTCAGTGCAGGCGCTACACGTGTCCAGGTGGCTCGTTACGACGGACCGCTCCGCCGCCGCCAACCTTCCCTCCAGGAACGCAACGACAGTTCCTTCCTCTAAACAACCGCCGGTCACAACGTACGACGTTACGACGAACCGCGGCGGACAGGGTAGTGCGCGCGTCCGGCGACCGCGCGTATACTGCCGGGCCGGAGGTCCACATGGACGGTTCGTTGCAGCGGTTCGGGGGCCTGACGGCGGGGGCGGTGACGCTCGGACAGCATCGCAATGTGTTCGTGCGGCAGCGCTTCGAGCTGGCCGAGATGTTCGGCTTCGAATCGCGCAACAAGTACGAGATCGTCAGCGAGGGTGGGGCGCAGGTGGCGTTTGCCGCCGAGCAGCAGAAGGGGTTCTTCGGCTTTCTTTTCCGGCAGTCGCTGGGGCACTGGCGAAGTTTCGACATCCTCTTCTTCACGCCCGATCGCGTGCCGTTCATGACGGCGCGGCATCCGTTTCGGTG
>DATMZL010001224.1:0-12013 GCA_035607075.1 Polyangia bacterium | reverse complement strand
TGGCGCACGAAATCACGCTCGGCGCCAAGCGCGCGACGCGGCGCTTGATTGGGTTCGCGGTTCGCTGCAACGGCGCTTCCGATTGGACATGGCACAAAATGACCGGCCGCGACGGCCGTACGCTCATGGAGCGTTTCCCCGCCGTCACGTTCTATGACTACACGAAAAACCCGCACACTATGCGCGCGTTCGCCGATGGCAAGCTTCCCGCTAACTACCACGTTACGTTTTCACGGTCGGAGCGGAACGAAGCGGAATGCCTCGAGGCCTTGTCGCGTGGCGTGAACGTCGCGGTTGTGTTCGACGTCAAGCGCGGCCACGCGCTGCCGGAAACGTACTACGGGCGTCCGGTTCTGGACGGTGACATTTCGGACCTACGTTTCCGCGACCCGCGCGACGCGCAAGGCTACGTTATCGGACTGCGCGCGAAGGGTACCGCTCGCCGTCCGGAGGCTGTCGCAAGCGGGTTTGTCGTTCACTGCCGTTAACGCCACGAAAGGAAAGACGTCATGAAAACCGTTGCCGCTGTCACGCGTGATTTCACGGTTGCCGACCACTGGTCGATCGTTCTTTTGTTCGCGATCAATCCTGCGGTGACCGATTGGATTGACTCGAACGTCTCCCCCGATGCGATGTACTTTGGCGCGGCGCTCGCGATCGAGCGCCGCTACGCTGCCGACATTATCGACGCGCTGCGCGCGGAAGGGTTCGCCTCCCGCGACGTCGCGTGCGTCGACTCTGACCCGCTGCCCTATCTCGAGTCGCGCGACTATCAGCGCGATATGGAGGATTGACCATGCGCCACGAAACCGCCGTTGCCGATGGCCGCTTGCGCGTCGCGCTCGCGACCATGATTCCCCTCGTTGAATCCGATGAGCGCACGCACCGCGCGCGCGTGAAGCATCTGGGCGAAACTCTCGGCCTGGCCTACATGGCGCGCGCTGCAGAGACGGCCGCGGATCAGCGCGCGGCCGCGCTCGAGACGGCGCGCGCTGCCATGGCGCTCGAGCCTGACCCAGTATCGGACTTGTGCGAGCGGCTCGCGATGGCCGATGCCATGCTCGAGATGCTCGAGACGTGCAGGCCGGAGCACGCGCGCGAGCGCCTGGCGTCCGCGTTGGCCGCGTACCGCAATGGCGGCGAGTCGCTGGCCGCATACGTCAAGCTCCACGCGCGGCGGGAGCCATGAGCGCGCGCGTGAGCAATCCGGAATGCGAGCAGCATAGCTGCCCCTGCTACCTTGACGGCGACACTTGGCGCTGTGCCGCGTGCGATATCGACAAGCTCGAGCGCAGGCTCGCGAGCCTGCAGCGCGTGCTCGATGAGCGCACGGGCGGTGCCGCGTGAGCGCGCATCGAGCAGCGAAGCAGCAGGGCATGCGCTGGGCCGCGAGCCTGTGCCGCGAGATATCAGAGAAGTATATGCGGCACGCGAACGACCGCGACAACCCCGACGCTGGCCTGGATCACGCGTGCGCGACCGGCGCCGCGCTTTGCATGAAGGCGATTTACGCGGAGCTGGACGTCGAGGAGCTCGCGCGACGCCTGCCGGACGAAGAACCTGACATTCCTTTCTAGGCCGCGCTTGACCGCTGTGGTATCATTGACCCCAGCAGCACGCCACGAACCACGCCACGAACGGAGGTAGATATCATGACCGCCACCACCCCGAAGCACGCGCCCGGAACGCTGGCGCTGGAAACACTCAAGGCGCTAGCCGTCAAGGTGCACGGCCCCGCAGGATCGCCCGAAGCGAGCGCGGCTTTGGGTGAGATTCACAGCATGGCCGCCGACCTGCGCGCCCTGCTCGCCCGCAACGCGGAACTGGTCGCGGCGCTCGCGCAAACCGTGGACGTACTTGCTCGCGCACACTCGACAATCGACGGACTCAAACAACCAGCACTGGACTGCGCCCGCGCCGCCCTCGCCGCTGCGGAAGGGAAGGAGGCCGGAAAGTGAAGACGGCCCGCGATATCTTGGCCGCCGTCGGGCTCGCCGCCATCATCGGCGCGTGGATTCTATTCTGTCTCTGGGCCGGCTGGGTCGGCGGTATCGGGCCATCATGAATCAATCGTGCGCTGCGGTCCCTGTGGCGGGGCTAAGTCAGGATCATCGTGCTTTCCGCGGCTGCCCCCGCAGCCTTCCGGTTTCCGCGACCCTGAACCGCAGCGCTTTCTCGTGCCGGCGCGCCGGTAGGGGGCCGCGCCGCGGGGCGCCGCCATTCCTGCCGGCCGCAGGCACCATCGGAGGGATATCGTGAACGAAGGAATCGAACGGGCCCCGACGCTGGCCCTCAAGCCCACGGGCGCGCTCGAGGTCGGCATCGCTCCGCGAACGCCGATCGCGATGGATGAGCCTAGCCAGATCATGACCCTCATCGAGCGGGCCATCGACAAAGGCACGGATCCGAACTCGCTCGAGAAGCTGGTCGACCTGGCCGACCGCGTGATGCGCCGTCGTGCCGAACTCGACTTCTACCGCGACATCGTCGCGTTCCAGGCAGAGGTACCAGTCATCGCCCGCACGGACGTGGTCGATTACGCCGGGAGCAGCGGCAAGCGCGTGCATTTCCTCTATGCCAACTTCGACACCATGCGCCGCGCCATCGACCCCGTGGCGCAGAAGTACGGCTTCGGGCTGTCGTTCTCGAGCCGCATGGAAGGCAACTACATGGTGCGCACCTGCACGCTCTTCCATCGGAACGGCCACCACATCACGGCCGACTCGCCCATCACTACCGCGAACAGCAACCCCGGCATGAGCGAGCAGCAGAAGTTCTCGTCGGCCGAGACGAGCGCGTCACGCCGCGCGCTCGCATCCGTGCTGGGACTCAACATCGCAGAGACAGACGGCGAATCGCAGGAGGGCAGCGAGCCGCTGACCGAAGACCAGGTGCAGAACCTGAAGGCGCTCGCGGCCGAGTGTTCGAAGGAGGTCGGCCGCCTGTTCTGGGCGCACTTCGCGCCAGCCACGGGGTTCGCGCAGTTGACGCAGTCGCGCTACACGGAGGCGGTTCGGATGCTCGAGTCGAAGCGCAAGTCATGAGTCGCTTTGTGATCGACCTTGACTACCTGCGCACCATGCATTGCGAGGATCCCAACTGCGATTGCGGCGGCACAGGCGGACCGCATCGGGGCAGCCCGCTGGCAATCGCTGGCGGATGCCACCCACAAGCCCCGGTCATCATCGACTACGAGGGCGGCGACCGGCTGATCGTTCGCTGCGCGGTCTGCCGCGGCGGCATCGGCGACATCATCGTCGGCGAGAGAGCGAGGGTTCGCACATGAGGTACCGCATCGTCATCACGGAGTTGAGGCCGAACCCTGCGTTCGACCCGACGCGCCCGCAGCAGGGGCAGATGGAGGCCATGTGATACATCTTCCCGCGAAGCAGGGCTCGCCGGAGTGGTTCGCGCTCCGGCTGGGCATCCCGACCGCGTCATGCTTCGACAAGATCATCACGCCGAAGCAGCGCAAGGCGTCCGCGAGCCAGACGAAGTACCTGTGCCAGAAGGTGAGCGAGCGCCTGTTCGGCGTCACGGCCGATGGCACAGACACCGACTTCATGGCACGCGGGCGCGAGCTTGAGCAGAGCGCGGCGACAGCGTACGAGTTCGAGCGCGAGGTCGAGACGGCCGTCGCCGGCTTCTGCCTCGACGACACGCGCCGCTACGGATGCAGCCCCGACCGCCTGGTAGGGGCCGACGGCGGCATCCAGATCAAGTGCCTCTCGGAGGCCGAGCACATCCGCGCGCTGCTCTTCCCCGAGGAGATGGCGATCGAGCATGGGCCCCAGTGCCACGGCGAGATGCTCGTGACGGAGCGCGCGTGGTGGGATCTCGTCTTCTACAACCCGGTGCTGCCGATGAAAGTGATTCGCATCGACCACGACCCGGAGTACGCTCGTGACCTATCGGAGGCCCTGACGAACTTCTGCAACTGGTTGGATTTTCAGTTCGACAAACTGCGCGACGAGGTCGGCGAGGTGGCGGGCGCACGGACTTGGGGCAACGCGTCCACGGAGAGCAAGGCCGCTCCCACCACGCCATTGCACTGAACACGGAGGAATCATGACCGCGACGAAGGACGAAGTCATCGTGAAGAAGGCCGCCGTCGAGTTGCCGTGCCTGCTCACCGACAGCGAGTTCCGCGACCGCGCGAAGCAACTCGCCAATGTCGAGGCTGACATGGGCGCGCTTGACGCCAGGCACGAATCGATGAAGCAGCAGATCAAGCAGGAGACGGCGGCGCTCGAATCGCGGCGCGCGGAGCTCTCCGGTATCGTCGACCGCGGCAGCGAGTTCCGCATGGTGGCGATCGAGATCCGCCATAACTTCGCGACTGGCCGCGTGCTCACGACGCGCCTGGACACCGGCGAGATCTACAACGACCGGCCGATGACCGCGGACGAGCGGCAGCGCTCATTGCCACTGAAATCAGCCGAGTCGAAGCACTGATGACGCCCGCCACGCCGGAGCCCACGCCGCAGGACCGCGAGGAAGCGCGCGCCATAGAGCGCAAGCTCGATGCGGATACCGAGGCCAGGCCGAGCAAGCACGACATGCAGTTGATACCCGAGGCCATCGCCCGCGCTCGTCACGCTGGCGAGGTCGTGGAACGGGAACGATGGGTCGAGGCATGGGGCGAAGCCATGAAAGCGCTGGACAGCATCGCCAACCATCCGACCGGTTGGCCGCCGCCCGAGGAAGAAAACGCATCTATGCGTGGTATCGCGGCCGCCGCCATCCGCTCGCTCGCGCCCGACACGGAGGGGAAGCCATGAGCATCCGGGCCATCGAAGAACTCATCCTGTTCGCGGTCCGAGAACTGCTGGAGAACCGCAAGCTCCGGTTCAAAGACCTGTACGAGTGGAAGTCCGGCCCCATCAACGACGCGCGCCCAGACGAACTCGTTGTCGAAGTGGACGCCAACTCGATGCACTGGTGGGTTGCGGTTCCGAAGGCCGCCGACATGCGCGGCTTGCCTCCGGGCACTCGGGGCCGCGGCTGGCCTCCTAAGCTCGCGCCCGCCGAGAAGGAGACGCCGCGGTGAGGGCCTTGGACTTGTTCTGTGGGGCCGGTGGCGCCGGTATGGGGCTCCATCGCGCGGGGTTCGAGGTGACGGGCGTGGACATCGTGCCGCAGCCCCGTTACCCGTTCGCCTTCGTGCAGGCAGACGCGCTAGCGCCGCCGGTCCGGCTTTCGGACTTCGACCTAGTTTGGGCAAGCCCGCCATGCCAGCACTACTCGTGGGCCAGCGGCAAGGCTCGCAACCGCGGCAAGGTCTACCCAGACCTGATTGCGCCCACCCAGGATCTGCTCAGAGCGTGGGGCGGCAAGTACGTGATTGAGAACGTGGTTCCCGCTGGCAGGAGGCTGCGTGAGCCGTTCACGCTCTGCGGCCTGACGTTCGGGCTGGGCGTGGTCCGGCATCGGGTGTTTGAGACGAACTTCTTCGTGCTCGAGCCGCTGCACGTTGACTGCCGCGGTGCCGTGACCGAGCAACGCGAGTTGCCCGTCTATGGCAACGGCATCGCATCTTGGTACTACGGCAACCCCGCTTGGCGCGGCGCTCGAGCCCTAACCGTAGCTGGCAACGGGGGCGAGTCCCTGAACTTCCAAGTGGGCGAATGGCGCAAAGCCATGGGGATCGACTGGATGACGAAGAAGGAACTGACGCAAAGCATCCCGCCGGCGTACTCCCAACACATCGGCGAATACGCGATGCTGGCACTGGCCGCAGCCGGGCCGGGAGGTGGGAAGTGAGCCGTTGGTGGCAGAACGAGCGTACGCTGTTGGCGGCAGCCGTACGCTCAACTCGGCTCGGAGGGGAAGCCGTGAAAGCCGTGAGCGCGACCCTGCCGTGGGTGCGCGGGTTCGCACGCGAGATGGAGGCGAAGCTCGACGCCAACCGACACAAGGGCGACCCCAACGGCTGGCGGCGCGAGCAAGTGTCATTCCTGCGTCGTCGCTTGCTGGAGGAGGTCGCCGAACTGTTCCACGAGATGGACACGAAGGGCGTGCCCGGCATCCCCGACGAACGCAAGGCTCGCAAAGCGCGCATCCGCTCCGAGTGCGCTGACGTAGCGAACTTCGCCATGATGATTGCCGACGTGGCTGGCGGGCTCGCGCCCGCCGAGAAGGAGCCGACCGAATGAAGTTCTGGGGCCTGTGGATGTTCTTCGTCTGGCGCTGGCGTCTCGGCTATTGGGACGTTGACGCGCTCAAGGCTTGCTGGGCCGCAGCCGGGCCGGGAGGTGGGAAGTGAAGCGTTGGTGGCAGAACGAGCGTACGCTGTTGGCGGCAGCGGTACGCTCAACTCGGCGTCGTCTGCGCGCGGGATTCCGCGGGTCGCTGAACGCGCAGAAGGTCAAACTCTACGAGGCGACCCGCCAAGCCATCATCGCGGCCGAGGAATCTTGCGAACGCCGGGCGCGAGACGCGGAGCGCAAGGCAGACGACGCCGTGAAACTCGTGGCGAAGGCGACCATGATGGCGCGGAATGAGCGGTACGCGCGGCAGTTCGTTGTCACCGTCAACGTGTCCGATGAGGTGTTCCGCGCCACGCCCGACAGCCGGAGCCTCATGCGCGAAATCGGCGAATCGATGGCTCGCGCGGTCCGGCATGAGTTCGCTAACGCGCCCGCTACCGGTTCGCTGCCAGCGGAGGCCGCCCGTGACTGACCGAGTGCTGACGCCAGAGGAGGCACGGACGCTATATGCGGAAGTGATTGCGCTACGCGAGCGAGCAGACAGCGACCGCAGGACTGAAGCGACGAACCGAAAGAACTATGAGCGTCTCCGCGCCGAGCGCGACCTGCTCCGGACGCAGCTTGATGCCGTATGCGACGCCTACGAAGCATGGGACCACGCGGTCAATCACGGTCCCGGCTCCGGCATCTCGGACCCGGATTATCCGGGGCCGCACGAGGACGAACTAAAGGTGCACGACGAGGAAGTCGGGTCGCTCTGGTACGCCATCGGCGACACCATTAGCGCCGCCCGCGCCGCCGTCGATGCGTTCGAGCAGGCCGAGAAGACGCTCAAAGCCGCACTCGCCGAGGGTGCCGAGCCATGAAGTACGTCCAGCCCACGAGCATCGACGCACTCGCCGCGGCGCAGGACTCAGCGAGCGCGGTCGAGGCGACGATCCTCATCGCGCTCCGCGGCGGAGACATGACCTGCACGGAACTCGCTGCGGCCATCGGCATTATCATCGACACGGTCCGGCCCGCGGTGACGCACCTGAAGGACCAGGGGCTGGTCGAGCGCACGGACAAGCGCCGGCCGACGCGGTTCGGGAAGCCGTCGATCGTCTGGACGCTGCGGCAGCCGAAGCCGCTCGAGGGGCCAAGCGGCCAGTTGCGGCTGCTGTGAACCTGCCGCAGACGTGGGCCGAGGCGTTCAACCGGATGCGCCCGCCGTGCGCCACCGAGACGTGGGTGCCGATCCGCTACGTGCAGGCGGACACGTTCTGTTGGTTCTGCGGTGCCGAGATCCCGCGCGCGAAGCCGGGAACCAGAACCGGAGAGCGCGGCACGAAGGCATGGCTCTGTAGGGAGCGCGGGGTTTGCGAATGCATGCCGTGCCGGTCGCGGGCGAAGGAGGCGGGGCTCTAGTAGGGCGGCGGCGCGTCGCGCATGCAGCCGATGAAGCGGAGCGCGGCGTCGACCGACTCGATGACCCTGAGCGGTCCGCCGCGCCACTTCGCCTGGAAGTCCAGTTGCCCCTCGGTGACCTTTCCGCCGGGGGGCTTCAGTTCCATCAGGTAGGTCTTCCCGCCGTAGCCGACCGCGATGTCGGGGCAGTTCCCGCCGACGTCCGCGAGGACGACCACGGAGGCCCCCAGTTTCCGCAGGGCCTCCACGATCGACTTGTGGGTCGCGTCCCGCCGGTGCCGGCGGTAGTAGACCACGTCAGGCGCCGCGCCTGCCGCCGCGGCCTTTCCCGAGCTTCCGGTTCGCCTGGGCGTCGATTCTGGCCGCCATGGCAGGAGACATGCGTCCGGCCTTGACGGCCTGCGTGGCGCGGCCCTTGGCAGCCACAGCGCGCCCTGGCGTGTTGGTCGGGTAGCTCCGATTGGGGCCGGCGAAGGCCGCCGCCGGGAGCTTCTTCACCCCCGGCGCCGAGCTCGGCCGCTGACCGCTCCGCTTCTTCGCCATCGCTCCTCCTCCTCGGCTGAATCCGCCCATCAGAACGTGTCGACGGGTTGGTGGTGGACGATGCCCTTGCCGGCGAGCACCAGGCCCTTGAGCTCGTCCATCGAGGTCGACGTGATGTCGATCACCGACAAGGCGTTCAGGGCGACGTCGATGTCGGCGGCCGCGGCGAGAGCGGTCGCGGCCGCGGGGCTGTCGGGATGGGCGGCGGCGTAGGCCTTGAGGTCGGCCGAGGCCTTGACGGCCGCGGCGCGCCAGGCGGAGAGCGTGGTGGCAAGCTGCGGGAGGCTGAAGGCCATGGCCTAGCTCTCCTTCCCGAACCAGAGGGGCAACTGCAGGCCGACGCTGGTCCGCCAGACCTTGTTGTCGAAGCCGTAGACCTCGCTCGCCCCGAGCAGGATCCGCGAGGTCAGCGGCATCGCCCAGATGGCCCCGGCGGCCCACTCGTGCTGGAAGGCCGGGATGTTGCTGCCGCCGAAGTACTGGTAGGCGAGCTCAAAGGCCACCGATCCGGTCTTCGTGACGCCGTCCGGCACGCGGTAATGGAGCGACGGGACCACGCGCCAGGACTGCGAGTCGAAGCCGTAGATGGCGTGGGCCGCGAGGCTCAGGTGCGTCGTGAGGACGTAGCCCGCGTGGGCACCGGCGGCGAACTCCGAGGCGACCGTCGTGGCGCCGGCGTTCCAGTCGTATTGGGCACCCGCGGCGAGCGCGAGCCGCGTTGGAGAGACGATACCGTACTCCTTGGGGGCAGGCGGCGGCGTCTGCGCCATCGCAGGAAACGAGCACAGCGCGAGCAGCGCTGCGACCAGCAGGATGTACAGGGCTCTCATCGGACCTCCCGGATTGACGTGATGGGATGCAACTCCCACTGCGTTCCGCGGCCGGGCTCGTGGAGGTGGTGCCCGTCCCAGAACAACCAGCCCTCGATGGCGACGTGATCGCCCAGGTGCGGTGGAGCGATACGATTTTTGAAGCGTGGCGTCAACTCGCAGACCACGCTCGCGTGCCGCGTGGCGCGCGCGCTCGAGCCCAGCCCCAGGTGCCAGTCGCCGTCCGCCTCATGCGAGCGTTGGGTGACCCAACCCGTGAGCCGCCCGGCGGCCCCAACCGGATACGCGTCCTGCCTTGCCTTCAGGACGGCCTCGACGGTCAGGGCTCGGAAGTTCGCCGGGACGGCGGTGCGATGCTTCAGCGAATCGGCCTTCGCCAGCCAGAAGGCCAGTGCGGCAGCCAGGATCACCGGCTGTCCGTCTTCGCCGCCAGTCCGAAGCCGGCCATGGCGGAGCCGAAGCCGATGGCCGCGGTCGCGTAGGACACGCCGGCCAGGATCCACGTCGCCGGGTCAGTCACCTGGAACGGGCTGCTGATGGCGTAGAGGACGAACGCGATCGCGAAGGCCGCGGCGTGAGCGGCGTTCGTGCTGAAGTCCTTGTTCGCCTTGAGGAAGTGCTGCCCCAGCCATCCGCCAAGCGCGGCGCCGACCGCGCAGGCCACTGCTCCGACAGCATGCTGATCCATCCCGGCCTCCTTCAGTTGTGTCCGTGGAACAGGGCGAGCGCCGCCAGCGCGGCAGCGATGACGAGTTGCCCGATGCTGATCAATGCGGCCATCTTGCGCCACCAACCGTCGCGCTTCTCAGCGTCCATGGCAATCGCGGTAGCCGTCGTGCGCCCGACCGATTCGGCGTGCGCGCGCGTCTGCTCGTGCTGATGGGCTCGTTCGACCTCGGCCCGCTCAAGCTCGCCGTTCATCCGCTCGATCAGACCCACCATTCGCTCTGACGACACGGCCTGAGACTGCGCGGCGGTCGCCTGCTGCTGAGCGACTTCCGTGAGCTTGCTGAGGAGAATCTGCTCCATGTCAGGAGTCACCTGTTGTCCCATTCCTGTCGGCCGTATGGCGGGGGGCGTTCCGCCTTCAGTTCAAAACCGCGTCAGGGCGAAGACGTGCTGTCCGAACCTCCACGACTCCTTCGTGATGCCGGCTGCGATGCATTGCTTCGAGTGCCAGCGCGGATGGCGCAAATGACTGTCGTCGCACGCCCAGAGTGGATGGCCGTGGCCGTCGGTAACGGTGCAGTAGTGCGTCGCGCCCTCTGTGGGGTCTGCCGTCGCCGGGTCGAGTGCCGACTCCGCGGCCTGCAGACACTCCTCCCAGAGGCCCTGAGGCTGCACGTTCCCCGCCGCGGTCGCGATGACCTGCTCGAGGAACGCGACGCGCTGCGGGGCCGCGCGTTTCTCCCAGCAGTCATATTGCCACGGGTCGAGCACGACCTCGGCAATCGTCTGCTGCTTTACGTGCGCCCGAGTGACGATGGTCTTCCCAACCCCGACCTTGCCAGCGTAGGGTTGGTTCTCAGCTTCACCGAGGATCGTAAGCGCGAGCAAGACCGTGGGATCCTGCTTCTCTGGAGGAGCGCCTGGGACGGGACGGTTCATTTCTTCTCGCAGTTACAGGGCGGCGGCGCGCCGGCAGCTTCGAGATTCCTGCCGTTTACCGGCCAAGCTCCAACGTAGGTGCTGTCGCTAGATCCAGAGCGGTTCACCCACCAGGCGGGACTGACGTGCAGCCGTGTATTCGTGTTGACGCCAGGGAACGAACGCGCCTTAGTGGGCCCGAGCACATCGCTCCAAGTGTTCTGAGGCGACCAGTCCCAGTTGAGGGAGTCGGCGTATTGGAGCGAGTTCGTACGCGTGTCATTCGCGCCGTAGCCGTACGTCGAGTCGCGCCACGCCTGCAAGCTGCTCTGGGTATGCCCGATCGTGCCGTACTGCGTCCCGGACCACTGCGAACCGGTGTTGACGTAGCCCGTGTTCCAGTTGAACTCGTTCAGAAGCAGACAGCCGGACTCCCGCACCGTCGCGGTATTGCCGTTGATGATGTTGTTCACCACGACGTGGTTGACGTACGCGTTGTGGTCTGTGTTCTGCGGGGTCACCCACATCTCGAGCGCTTCTGCCCTGCGGGTGGTGAACGTGTTGTTCGCGATGATCGTGTGCCCGTTCTGCATCCCAGCAGCAAGGGTACTGCTCCCCTCGGGCAGCATCCCGAACTGGTTCACGCAGGTATTGAACACGAAGTACATGGGCCCGCGAGAGGCGTACCAGTTCATCGGGGTGTGCCCGCCGAGCAGCACGTTCTTGTAGATTCTCGTGTTGAGGCCCGAAGCCGGGTCCGGCTCGATGACATCGTCGCCCATGTTGAGCGTGAAGTTTTGGTAGACGTCGCAGTCAGTCAACGCGTTCTGACAGGTGTCGGGGTTGAGGTTGTCCCAGCGCACGAACGCGTCTGGGCCGCCGACCACGCGGTTCCAGCGAATGACGTGGCCCCGCCCTTCTTCAATGATGATGACCGGATACACGATGTTGTTCGCCAGGCACGTCGTGTCACCGGCGCCAGGTGTGACGCAGCCGAGCCCAGCCATCTTGTCGAAGCCGACGTATAGCCCCGCCTTGTCCCACGTCGAACCCAGCGTGTGCGTCACGAACAGGTTGTTCTGGATCGTGTTGGAGTGAGTGCGAAGCACGGTGCCATCGAAGTAGCCGCGAATCCCAACGGACGGATTTCCGAGGTCCAAGAACGTGCAGTTCTCGACCACATTCCCCTGATTTGAGACGTTGACGACCGCCCAGTTGAGGTCGTTGTTGTTACCGGTCCCGAAGTCACGGAACGTCAGCGAGTCAACCCGCCAGAAGGCAGAGTTGATCCGGATCGCCGCGTTCCTGAGCGGAAGCCCGACTCGACCGATGGTCGGACCATCCTGCGCCAGTGAGTGGCCGACGACCGGATTGGGCACCAACCTCGCGGGCGGCCGCACGTACGCAACCTTGTTCGTCGCCTCGTCCACCCAGAAG
>DATMZL010000559.1:0-4433 GCA_035607075.1 Polyangia bacterium | reverse complement strand
GGTGACAGCTGCTGTGTAGCTGCCGCTGGTGCCGAACATCAACGTGCCGGACGGGACGAAGTGGATGTTTGTGACGGTTTCACCCGGGCAGCTGCCTGCGAACTGGTCGGCGAGCGAGGCCGAATCGAAGCAGCTGCTGGTCGCCTGCCAGTTCCCGACGACGTCGCCGCCGCAAGGCTGGACGGAGCACGTCATCGCGCTGCTGCCACCGCCTCCACCGGCGCCACCGCCGGTTCCGCCATGGGCGCCGCCATCGCTCTTGCCGCTGCTGGGGCCACATGCGCCTGTCAACGCGGCCAGCGCGATCGCCACCGCGAACGAATTCCGGATCGAGATCTTCATGGTCATTCTCCTAAGTGACTGGTGACTATTGTTTCTTACCAACGAGTTCTCCCGCGATCAGCTTTTCGCCGTCGCCTATTGCCTCTGCGCCACGATGTCCGCCAGCGGTATGATCTGGCCGTTGGACATGCTGAAGCTCATGAGGTGCAGCATGTTTCCCTGCACGCAGTAGACGTCCATCGTCGGGCTCGCGGCCGTTGATTCGGTCAACGTGACGTGCACGTCGGACGCCGCGTAGGTTCCGCCGCTGTGGGTCAGCGGGATCGACGAGGTCGTCACGCAATCGCACGTCGCCGTCCCCGTGCACGTGACCGTCCCATCGGTCTCTCTGGATTGCAGGTCGGCGCCGAAATCGGCGCAGCTGGCGAAGGTCGTGCAGGACAGCGGGAAGTTTTGTGACACGGTGAGCGTCTCGGCGACGTCGAACGAATAAGAAAGCTCGGTGCCGAACGTGGCCGTGCCTGTGATGTCGATGTTGCCGTCGATCTTCCAGGTTGGACACTGTGGGATCACGCCGCTCGACAGGTACGCCGAGTTGAGGCAGCCGTCCACGAACCGCCAGGTTCCGACCAGGTCGCCGCCACACGGCTGCACCTGCAGGCAGCCGGCTGGCGCGTCGCCGCCGTCCCCGCCGTCGGGGCCGCCCTTTCCACCGCTGCAACTCGTCGCGAAAAAACCTAACGCTGCCCATAAAAGGCTGGACGCAAGTGTGCGTCGGCCAAGCAACATTCCCCACCTCATCCGGGTAGCGTCGCCCGCCGCTCTGCCGCGCACAAGAAACTTAGCTCACACGCTCAAGAGGGTGCGTTGGACTGCCGAAATTCGACACGATGAAGCGGGAGGGATCCGCCCCCGATCTCAGTCGAGGGACCCGCGTCGAACGGCCCCGGACGGAGGAATTCGACGCCGCCGACGATGGCGATAAGGACGACGCCCGTCCGCGCGAGATCCGCGAGTCGATGGAGACCGCCGAGATCGACGTGGCGCGCGATCGGCGCATCACGCTGACTTCGCCCATCCCGGCGGCCATGGCGGAGTCGATGGTGCGCGAGCGCAAGCCGACGCCGCGCCGCGATCCCGCCGCGCCCCTCCCGGAGCCCGTCGTCGAGCAGACACGCCGTGTGGGCGACTCGGATCCGGTCCACGCGGCTCCCGGTCTGACGGCGCACGCAGAGGTCGGTATCGCGCCCTGGCGGCAGCGCGCCGCTCACCAGATCGACCAGGCGCGCGCGGCGCTGGACGCGGGCGACCTCTCGGCGGCCCTGAGCGCGGCCGAGTCCGCGCTGCAAGAGGCTGATGACGCGCCCCCTCCCGGGATCGTCGAGGTGATCGAGCCGGCGCGGCCACTGCTGACCCGCGTCCTGACCACGTACGTCGGTCCGTCGGTCGGCCTGCCGATCCTCGCCCCGCGAGCCGAGGAGATCGCGCGCCAGCGGCTGGGGGATCGCGAGCGGGCGGTGCTGCGTCGGATCGACGGCACCCGGACGCTGGAGGAGCTTTTCGACGGGTCGGGGCTCGGTTCGCTGGACGCCCTGCGCATCGTCGCCCGGCTCATCCGATCGGGCGCCATCCGCATCGTCTGACCGCCCGCGCGTCGGGCCTGCACAAGCAGGCGCGAACATCGCGTGAACGGAACGCGGCTTTGCCGCGTGGAGTTCATCGCGGGAGGTAACGGAACCCTCCCAGGGTTCCGTTTTTTGTGATAGTTCGAACGCGATGAAGATCGTACTCGCGTATTCCGGCGGACTCGACACCTCGGTTGCCATCGTCTGGCTGAAGGAGAAGTACGACGCCGAGATCGTCGGTTTCTGCTCGGACGTCGGTCAGGGCGAGGACCTCGAAGCGGCGCGCAAGAAGGCGCTGCGGACCGGCGCGGTCTCGTGCCATGTGCTGGACCAGCGCGACGAGTTCGTGCGTGATTTCGTGTTCCCGGCGGTGCGCGGCGCGGCGGTCTACGAAGGCGCGTACTACCTGGGCACGGCACTGGCGCGCCCGTGCATCGCGCGCGGCATGATGGAGGTCGCGGCGCGCGAGGGGGCGACCGCGATCGCCCACGGCTCGACGGGCAAGGGCAACGATCAGGTGCGCTTCGAGCTGGGCGCCTACTGGTTCAACCCGTCGATTCGCATCATCGCCCCCTGGCGGGAGTGGGACTTCAAGTCGCGGTCCGAGTTGCTGGCGTTCGCGGACGCGAAGAAGATTCCCGTCGAGGCGACGGCGTCGAAGCCGTACTCGATCGACCGCAACCTGCTTCACACCAGCTACGAGGGTGGCATCCTCGAGGACCCGGACGCCGAGCCGCCGGCCGAGATGTTCCAGCGCACCGTCGATCCGCGGCGCGCGCCCGACGACCCGCGCGAGGTCTCGATCTCGTTCGAAAAGGGGACGCCCGTCGCCGTCGACGGGAAGCCGCTGGGGCCGGCGGCGCTGCTCTCCGAGCTGAACACGCTCGCGGGCGCGCACGGCGTCGGCCGCGCCGACGTCGTCGAGGATCGCTTCGTCGGCATGAAGAGCCGCGGCGTCTATGAGACGCCCGGGGGAACTCTCCTACACCTGGCGCACCGGGGCGTCGCGTCGCTGACGATGGACCGCGAGGCCATGCGCGTGCGCGACAGCGTCGCCGTCGAGTACGCGACGCTCATCTACCGCGGGTTCTGGTTCTCGCCCGAGCGGGAGGCGCTGCAGAAGCTGATCGATTCGGTGAACGAGGCCGTCACAGGTACGGCGCGGCTGAGGTTGTACAAGGGCAGCGCCACGCTGATCGGGCGCAAATCGCCGCGCTCGCTTTACCGTAACGATATCGTCACATTCGAGGACGACCGAGGGGCCTACGACCAGCGCGACGCGGGCGGCTTCATCCGCCTGAACGCGCTGCGCTTGCGCACCACCGCGATGGTTAAAGACCCGACCTGACGCCGCCGATTGGCAGGTAGATGGGCGAAAAGACCGCTGCCGCCCCGAGTCGGGACGGCAGCCCCGGCGCCGAGACGAACGTCGTCGCGTCCGAGGTGATGATTGTCGACGACGAGCCGATCACGGCGCGCGGCTACGCGCGCGCGCTGACGGCGGCGGGCTACAAGGTCACGCTCGCCGCCGCGGGGCGCGAGGGCGCTACGCTGGCGCGGAGCAAGCGTTTCGACGCGATCGTCAGCGACATCGCGATGCCGGACATGGACGGTTTGGCGTTGCTGCGCGACATCCGCGAGAGCGACCTGGACGTGCCGATGATCTTCATGACCGGCAGCCCGGCGCTGGAGACGGCGCTGCAGGCGATCGAGTACGGCGCGTTCCGCTACCTCTTGAAACCGGTGCCGCTCGATACCCTGCTGGGCATCGTCAATCGCGCGGTCGCGGTACACAAGCTGGCGCGCGTGCGGCGCGAGGCCAGCCTTGTCCAGGAGCTGGAAGGGAAGCAGATCGGCGACCGCGCGGGCCTGGAGGCGCGGTTCACGTCGGCGGTCGAGAAGCTGTGGGTCGCGGCGCAGCCGATCGTGTCGTGGTCGGGCCGAAATACGTTCGCCTACGAGACGCTGCTGCGCACCGATGAACCGACGCTGCGCAGCCCGCTGGATTTCTTCGACGCGGCGGAGCGCCTGGGCCGCGCCGCCGAGCTGGGGCGAATCATCCGCCGTCACGTCGCGGTGCTGCTGGCGGGCGAACGTCCGCCGGGGCACGTGTTCGTGAACCTCCATCCTGCCGACCTCGAGGATCCCGAGCTTTACTCCGACGACGGCGCGCTGACGCCGTACGCGGGGCAGGTCGTCCTGGAGATCACGGAGCGCGCGGCGCTGGACGGCATCCACGAGCTGAGCACGCGCGTGACCCGGCTGCGGACGCTGGGGTACCGCATCGCGATCGACGACCTGGGCGCGGGATACGCCGGGTTGACCAGCTTCGCGCAGCTCGAGCCGGAAGTCGTGAAGGTCGACATGTCGCTGGTTCGCGGGATCGACAACTCGCCCGTGAAGCAGAAGCTGGTGCGATCGATCATCGCGCTGTGCACCGAGCTGGGCATCCAGCTGGTCGCCGAGGGCATCGAGACGCCGGCGGAGCGCGACGCGCTCGTCGCGCTGGGCGGCGATCTGTGCCAG
>DATMZL010000503.1:0-3620 GCA_035607075.1 Polyangia bacterium | reverse complement strand
CAGCGGCAACGGTGGCAGGGGTGGCAGCGACGCGTTGCCGCGGACACTGATCGTCGTCCCGGGGACCGGATCGCCGGGCCTTTCGTACCTGGGCATGACCGCGCTGGAAGGCGGCACCGTCTATCCCGTCGTGCTCAACGTCTACGCTTCGAGCACGCTGACGCCGGCGACGGTCGTCCAGGCGATCCGGCTTTCGAACGGCGCCGCCACGACGCTTTCGACGAGCGACGAGTTCCTGTCGTCGGGCGACGACGGCAAGTCTCCCGTCGCGATCGACGGAACCTATGTCTATTGGTTCTCGCGCAACAAAGCCGATTCGACGATGCTCCGACTCCGGCGCGCGCCGAAGCTGGGCGGCGCACGCGAGGACGTGACCGCGTTCAACCCGACGGTTGCGACCGCACCCGCCAAGCCGCTGGTCACGGCTACCGGCGGCGGCTACGTCTACTGGTCCTCCAACGGCAACGGCATCTTCCGTTGCCTCGCCGCGGTCGGTTGTGGAACGGGCCCGGAAAGGATCGTGCCGACGCCGGACCGGATCGTGTCCATGGTCGTGCACGGCAACTGGCTCTACTGGGCCAGCGTCAGCACGGGCAAGGTCTGGCGCCACGGCCTGACCACCCCCGGCGATCAGATGCTCGACGGTGGGCCGACGAACGGGCCGGCAATGACCTGCGGCATCGCGGTCTCCGCCGACGACACCGAGCTCTGGTCGATCCAGTGCCTTTATCCGTACGAGCTCCGTCGCGTCAACGTCACCGCGATGACGGGCACGACGATCGCGACCGCATACACCGAGCCGATCGACAACGGCGCGGACGCTTCGTTGGCGCTCGGCACCGACACGGTTTACTTCATCGGATCGGCCCACGTGTTTTCGGTGCCGCGCGCGAACGTGGCCGCCACGCCGCAGACGCTGGCCGACCTGCTGACTCCGTCGGGCGTCCGCGCCGACGGCATCATCGGCCTCGACGATCAGTACTTGTATCTCGAGGGCAGCGCCGACGCCGCGAGCACCGGCAGCACGGCCCAGGCGGGCTTCGTGCTGCGCATGGCCCGCTGAGCGCAAGGATGCGCAATCCGCGCGTTGCAATCCTTGACACCCACCCGCCGCGGCGGCCGCGGAGGTTGCTACGCAGTTGCATCGCCTGCGATACTTCACTGGTCCGGGGAGCAGAATGTCCACGAGGTGCTCCGTCTCCATTGCGTTCGCAGCATCGGTTCTGGCTGCGGTTGGTTGCAAGGCGACAGGTGCCGGCGCGCGCGATGCCGGCCCGAGCGGCAGCGGCGGATCGGCGGGAGCAGGCCAGCAATCTGGGACCGGCGGCGGGAACGGCGGCGGCTCCGGAGCGGGCGCGACGGCGGGGATGGGTGGCGCTGCCGGTTCGTCCAGCAGTGGCGGCGCGTCGCCTGGGGGCGCGGGTGGGTCGTCGGGCGGCCGGGGCGGAACTGGCACGAGCGGTGGCGCGGGCGGCGGAGGAATGGATGCCAGCAGCGACGCCGCGCCTGTCGTGTTCGGCAGGTTCTCGCCCGCCGAGCACCTCCGCGACACGCGATGGCTCCACACCGCGACGCTGCTGCCGAACGGCAAGATACTCATCGTGGGCGGGGTCGGCCGCACCGACCCCGCGACGGCCGAGATCTACGATCCGCTGTTCAATCCGCAGCCGAATTGGAGCGTCTCCGACACCGGCACCTTGATGGCGTCGCGGAGCGCCCACGTTGCGGCGCTGTTGCCCGACGGTAAGGTTCTCGTCGCCGGGGGATGGCACGCCGATTTCCTGGCGAGCGCCGAGCTGTACGATCCGGCCAGCGGCACCTTTGCGGCGACTGGCGAGATGACGGAGGCTCGCGAGAACGCCACGGCGACGATGCTGTCGAACGGGAAAGTCCTGATCGTGGGCGGCAGCAACCAGACCGGGCGCTCGCGAACCGCCGAGCTCTACGATCCCGCCAGCGGCCGCTTCGTGGCCACCGGATCGATGACGGTCGAGCGCGAGCTGCACACGGCGACGCTGCTTCAGAACGGTAAGGTCCTCGTCACCGGCGGCTTCAGCAAGACGGGCACCAACGCGACGACGGAGCTCTACGATCCGACGGCGGGCACGTTTTCGCCGGCCGGCTCGATGACCACGGCGCGCGAGAACCACACCGCCACGCTGCTGGTGGACGGAAGGGTCTTGATCGCCGGCGGCGGTCCCTGGGTCACCACCTACGCCGCGCCCCGGAGCGCGGAGCTCTACGATCCGACGGCGGGCACCTTCACGAGCACCGGCAAGTTCGTTCTTCCACGCGAGGGCCAGACGGCGACGCTGCTGCTCGATGGCACGGTCCTCATGGTTGGCGGCGTCGACAACATCCCGAACTACTTCGACCGCGCGGAGGTCTACGACCCGACCACCGGCAGCTTCTCCACCGCCGGATACACGGGCAACCGACGGACACAACATTCGGCCACGCTGATAGCCGGTGGTTTCGTCATCGTTTGTGGCGGAAACGATGGAAGCGCCGCGGGCGTCGCGGGGTGCGACATCTACGGGTATTGACCAAGGTCACTTAAGATCGTCGCGTAGAACACGACCGCGTCGTTTGTTGATTTGAAACGCGGGTTGCACGCGTCTCGCGCCGCGGCAGCACGCCGGCCGCCGACGCGCCGTTGAACATTGCTCGCGTCGGGTAAACAGTTTCTTTTGCGCGATGCCAGTATTTGAGCTTGACGGCGCCGCCCCGTCTTTGGAACGCTCATTGTTGCTGGCGGGAGGGTTTGGACTCGGGGGCCGTTCAGCGACAAGGCCTCTCTATGTCAACCCACCGCCGAACCTCGTTGCCGGGTAATCCCGTGCGATCGCCGACGCAACGATCTGTCGGCGACGGGTTGGTGCGGTCACGCGGAATGCGGCGCCGATTTGCGCGATTGGAACCTCCGGGTCTTGAGGCAATGAAGACGGGGAGGCCGCTGCATCGGAGCGAAGCCGCGCTGCTGGCCCTCGACACCGCATTGAACGCGATCGACGCGCCCGCCGTCGTCATCGACCGGGGCGGCGCCGTCCTGCACGCGAACACGAATGCGCGAACGTTGCTTGATCAGGATCATCGCGCCGTCGCGCGGTCGCTGATGCGCGCGATCGCAGGCGCGCCCGCGGATCGCGCCTGGGAGCTGATGCCTCTGCGCGGGACCGAAAGGCCGTGCGGGTTCCTCGCTATCTTGCGCGCGCAGCGCCGCGAGGCGCCTGTCGCCGAGATGGTGCTCGCCGCGAATCGCCGCTGGCGCTTGACAGCGCGCCAGGCGCAGGTGCTGGACCTGGTCGTGCGCGGTTTCACGAACGCGCTGATCGCCGACGAGCTCGGCATCGGCGAAGGGACAGTCGAATTCCACCTGTCCGGGATCTTCGACAAGGCGGGCGTCGAGAGTCGCTCGATGCTGATCGCGCGCGTTCATACGCCGTGACTGGGTCGGCTTCCTGACTCGGCTTCCTGACTCGGCTTCCTGGGGATTTCCCCAGTACCAGGTTTCGTACCTCTGCCATACACCAATGATGATGCTCGCGTGTTCGACAACCTCGCAGGCGGGTCTGGCGGTACCATCGACCAGTTGGAGTTTGCGACTTGCGATCGTCCAT
>DATMZL010000877.1:0-3388 GCA_035607075.1 Polyangia bacterium | reverse complement strand
CGGCGATCCCCCTGCTCGAGGACGCGCACGTCGCCGCCGAGACCAACGCGATCCAGGCGTCGTTCCGCGCCAAGCGTGATCGACTGCTGGCGGGGCTCGCGCGCCTCGGCATCGACACCGACGCGGCGCCCGACGGGACGTTCTACATCTGGGGCAAGGTCGGCGCGTTGCCGCCGCCGTTCGACGACGGCATGGGCTTCTTCCGCGCGGCGCTCGAGAAGCAGGTGATCGTCGTGCCGGGCGAGTTCTTCGACGTCAACCCGGGCAAGCGCCGCAGCCAGCGCGCCTCGCGCTTCCGCCGCCACGTCCGATTCTCGTTCGGCCCCGCCATGGACAGCCTCGAGACCGCGCTCGCGCGGCTCGCGACGTTGCTCCCGGGCGCGCGTCCGATCTGACATGCAACCCGTAGGGACCACCTACGACGATGAGGTCGCGCGCCACGAACGCCTGATCGCGTCGCTGGCCCGGCGGCCGCCGCCCTGGAAGCTGCAGCGTGCGCTGCAGGACGTCGTCGAGCTCTGGCAGCCGCCCGACCACATGCATTACTGCTTGGGCGGGCGCGTGCACTGGCGCGTTCGACCGTCCGCCCATGCCGTCGCTGTGGTCGCCGTCTTTCACGCGCGCGAGCGCGCGGAGGTGCGGCGGCTGGTGCTGGGCGCGATTCGTTACGGCGGGCCGCACGGCCTGGAGGCGCGCGACGCGGTGGCGGCCGGGCTCGTCGACGCCGAAGTGCTGGTACGGATCGCAGCGGCGCGCGCCGCCGCAGATCTGCGGCTCGGACCCGTGCTGATCGAGGTCCTTCTCCGCCGTCTGGACGACGCCGTCTGGACGGTCCGCTGGAACGCCGCGCTCGCGCTCGGGCGCACCGTCCTCCGGCCGAAGGCGGCGGACGTCCTGCTCGCGAGCCAGCCAGCACCGGCGCGCGAGCACGCCTTCTACGAGTGGGTCGGGTGCATCCAGCCGTTTGCGGATCTCGACGCCGCCCGCGAGCGCCTCGCGTCGCTGGGTGACCCTCACAAGTTCCAGCTCGCGCGCGAGGCTTAGGGTTTCGCGAGGCAGTGCGGGACGCGCTTCTTCGCTTCGGCGAGGCCGGCCGCGTCGCCGAGGTGCTCGAGAGCGCGCGCGGCGGCGCAGTCGAGGTTCAGCCAGATCCCGGGCTGGAAGCAGAGGGCGTGCGGGCGGCTCTGGCGCGGGCCCCTCGCCGTCAAGAGCGGCACCAGATGCGGCGCCGCCTCGCGCACACGCAGCTTGTCGACGGCGCCGACCGCGGCGTACTGCACCTCGCCGTCGGTGTCGTGGAGGCGCTCGATGAACGCGGGGATCAACGCGCGCAGCTCCAGCTTGTCGGCGGAGGTCACGGCGAGCAGGCGCGCGCGGCCATCGGAATCAGAAAATAGCGCGCGTAACGCGTCCACGGCAGCCGGACCTCCGGCGTTCCCGAGCGCCAGCGCCACGGATCGGCGGACGCGTCGATCGGGATCGTGCGCGCGTCCGGCGATGAGCCGCGAGCTCTCGGGGCCGCCGATCTCGCCGAGGGCCCAAACGGCGGCCTTGCGCACCTCCTGTGCCGGGTCGTCGAGAGCCGAGGCGAGCGCCGTGATGACGCTCCCCGCCGCTTCATGGTCGCCGTGTTCGGTGCGGGTTCCGAGACCTCCGAGCGAAAGCGCGATCTGCCGACGCGTGAACGGCGACACGTCGGTGCGGCCCGGCGCGAGCCACGCCGCGACGGCGTCTGCGGCCTCGGTCACCTTCGACGCGGCGAGCGCCTCCGCCACGGCGAGGCGCACCAGCTCGTCGGGATCGTCGAGCGCGGCGAGCAGCGGGCGTTTCACGGGCGCGACGTCGTAGCGCTTCAGCAGGTCGAGGCCGACGAACCGGCGGGCGAGATCGCCCACGGCGAGGACCGCGTAGGCGCCGTCGTGGAAATGGTCGCGCGGTCCGTACAGCTCGACGTTCTCGGCTTCCTCGCCGGCCGGCGCGAGCAGAACGCCGGCGCCGACGCGTGCGTGCCGGGCGCTGGTCGCCGTCAGCCAGAGCGCGTCGTGATCGATCGAGCTCCGCTCGTGCGGATGCAGGACCGCCCAGCCGCTCATCCAGCCGAGGTCAGTTCCCAGCGCGCCGCTGGGTCGGCCAGCGCCGATGATCTCGACGGTCGGGGTCGACGTCAGGATCGCGATGCCCCGTCGTCCGCCCACACGCGAGCGCACGAGCATTGCGCGCGTCGTCAGCCCTTCCGAGTCGGGCTCGAGGGCGAGCGCGCACGGGATCTCCTGCTCGCCAGGCTGCGCGCGCAGCCAGCAGTCCTCGCGCACGTCCCGCGGCAACGACGGAAGTGCCTTCGGCGTCTCGGCGGCGGGCGCCGTCGCCTTCGCGGCCGCGGGCGCGCCATGTGCGATGACGGCGGCCAACACGACGGTGAGCACGGCCAGTCCACCTCCGCGCAGCACCACCTGGCGAGTGTATCATCGCCGGATGCGGCACCGCGCACGCTGCCTCTGGCTGCCGGTCCTGCTGACGCTGGCTGCGTGCGTGGTGGCTCCCGACGTGCGCGCGAATCCCTGCCCGTGCCGCGAGCAGTGGGTCGCGGGCCGGCAACTCTACGTCGGCGAGCAACAGAAGGACGTGCGCATCGAATCCGAGGAGCTGGTGTTCCGGGTCCAGCGCCCGACCATGTGGATACACGAGGCCGTCGTCGAGGTCTCCGCCGACTACCTGTTCGTCAACCGCGGCGGCGCGCGCGAGCTGGTGATCGGTTTCCCGATCGGCGAGGTGCACGAGATCGAAGGGGAGATCTCCTCGTTCCAGGTCCGCGGCGACGGCGTCGGCGCGCGCGTCGTGCCCGATGCGACCGCGCAGCAACCGTGGGTTGCCGCCGCCCACCCGTCCGAATGCGAATTCGAAGCGAAAGAAGACGGCTATCGCGAAGGCAACGATTGGTTCCTCTGGAAGCAGAGCCTGCGCCCGGGCCAGAGCCGGGTGCGCGTGCGCTACCTGCAGCGGTGGTTCGTGCAGGACGGCGAGATGACCGCACACTACGTGCTGCGCACGGCGGCGCGCTGGGGCGATGGCCGCATCGGCAAGCTGCGCATCGAGCTGCGCGATCCCCAGCGGCCACCCAAGCTCCGCTGGAAGGCGACGCCGCGACCGACCGAGCGCGCCGATCGCGGCCGCACGCTCGTCTGGTCGCTGGCAAACCATCGCCCGACCCGCGACCTCGAGCTGCGGACGGTCTTCGTCCCCGGGCCCGAGGATCGCTGGTACATGGACGACAACTGACCGCGATCAGTTCGCGATCGTCACGATCACGCAGGCAATGCGTTTAGCCGAATCTGGACTTCTGCTAACCGCGCGACCTCACGCCGCGATGTTGGGCAGCGGCGTCTTGGCC
>DATMZL010001309.1:0-6440 GCA_035607075.1 Polyangia bacterium | reverse complement strand
CTGCCGTTCGGCGAGAACCTGCTGGTGACGTTCGCGCTGCAGAAGGGCCCGGACAACGATGACGACGACGGCGGCCCGGGCCGCGGCTTCGTCGACATCTTCGACACCGACGGGCACTTCAAGCAGCGTTTGATCTCGCGCGGTCAGCTGAACTCGCCCTGGGGCCTGGCGCTTGCGCCGGAGAGCGACGACGACGTCGACCTGATGGTCGGCAACTTCGGCAACGGCCACATCAACGTCTACGATCTGTCCACGCGCGGCGACCACGTCCGCGCCGTCTTCGAGGGCCCGCTGGCCCACCGGAACGGGAAGCCGGTCGAGATCTCAGGGCTGTGGGCGATCGCCTTCGGGTCGGGCCGCGGCGACTTCGAGACCGACGATCTCTACTTCGCCGCTGGTCCCGCCAACGGCGACGAGGTCGAAGACCACGGCCTGTTCGGCGAGCTCGACATCGGCCCGCGCCGATAACGGCTAGGGCGGCCCGAGCTGCATCGTCAGCCCGCCGCCGACGACAGGGGCGCACGTCTCGGGGTCGGACATCGAAGGAATGTCGACGACGAGACGCTGCGCCGACGAGGACGCGTCGGGGATCAACGTCACCGACGCGCCCGGACCGACGCAGACCGTGGCGATCGCCGGATCGCCTCTCGTGCCGGTGACGACGCGCAGACCGTCGAGCGGCAGGGGCACACCATCCTGCGGGCACGCGGGCGCGAGAATGGTGACGTGCATGTTGCTGGACGTGGTGAATCCGATTTCACATCCACCGCCGAACGCGAACGGGAGGACGCCGCCGGTCTGGTCGACCTGAAGGGATCGCGGCCCGCCGTCGCCGCTGCACGCGGGCAGGACTGCGGGCTCGCTCAGCGTGGCGTCGATGGATTCGTCGGCGTGATGCGTGATGCTTCCCGCCTGACCACAGAACCACGTCCCGGCGGCGCTGACCCCGGTCCACGTCGCGGGCGGTCGCAGCACCCAGCCGCGGACGGGCTGCGGATCGTCGTCGTCCGTCCAGGGAACGCTATCGCCCCAGACATAGAGCCAAGGGCCATCCGGCCCCATCGCCTCGAAGCTCACCTGCGACAGCCCGTGCCCTGACGCGGGCAAGGTGACGGGACCGTATGAAACTGTTTTGCCGTCGAGGACGCCGCACAACGAAAACGGCGCCAGCGGATCCGTCGGCGCCAGCGGATCCGTCGGCGCGCAGGAACGTCCCGGCTGGGCCGAGCAGCCCAACGTCGCAAGCGTCGCAAGCATCGAGATGCTCGCCACGAGAACCGTCGCCCGGATGCGTTTCACGGCCTCAACGACGATAACCGAGGTTCGCGTATTCATGCCTGGCGGCTGAAACGGCAAATCACTGTGGTCGCCGCCAGGAGGCATCATGGCGATGCTGAGCATGATCAAGCGCGACATCGCGGCGCTGAAGGCGGCGTATCGCAGCTAGCCGTCCGCTCGGCGGCGGCGGCGCAGGGCGAGACCGATCGGGATTGCGAGGAGGCAGCTCGCGAACGCGCCGCCGGAGCCCGCCGCGCGGCAGCCGCAGCCGCCCCCTCCGGCGGCGGGCGGTGAGCCCGAGCCGGCGCTTCCCGTCGATCCTGCGCTGCCGGTGGTGCCCGCGCTTCCCGTCGCGCCCGTCGTGCCCGCGCTTCCCGTCGCACCCGTGTTGCCGCCGGCGCCGCCCGTCCCGGTCGGCGGCGCCACCGATCCGTATTCGTACGCGCCGATGTCGAACGCGGCGCCGGCCGGCCGCGGCGCGCTGGCGATGTCGGTCGTCGGGGCCGACTTCCCGCCGAAGCTGGCGGTCCCTTGATCGACGGCGATCGCCGGCGTGATCGCGGCCAGGTGGAGATCGCCGCCCGCCGCGTTCACGAACAGCGCCGCAAAGTCGGACGGCGTCGCCTCGTGCGCGGCGGCGGTCGTGCCGTCGTACGATGACACCAGGTTGTAGTCGTGCATCAGCCCGGTCACCGTCTGCACCTCGAACGCGGCGGCCTGACTGACGAAGATGTTGTTGAAGATGACGTTGTTGTTGGCGCCGTCGGCCACCTGAATCGCGGCGCGCGATCCGGTCGGGTCGTAGACGGTGTTGTTGACGATCAGGTTGTCGTGCGACGCCTGGGCGCCGTCGCCCTGGAACAGCGTGATGCCGGCCTTCGCCGCGTTGAAGATGACGTTGTTGCGCGCGACGCCCTGGATCACGCCGTCGAGGTTGAAGGCGGCCGCGCCCTTCACGTTCCGCACCGTGTTCCCCTCGATGCGCCAGTTCGAGATCAGCCCGTCGCCGCCTGTGCTGAGATCGGCGTTGATCTGGATGCCGTTGGCGCCGGTGTTGGCGACGTCGTTGCGCAGGATCGTCGGGTTGTCGGCGGCGTTCGACACGTAGATGCCGTGCTCGCCGGTCGTGTCGATGCGGTTGTCCTGGATCGTGAGGTCCAGCGCGAAGCCCGAGAAGATGCCGTCGTGGCGCCCGGAGGCCGAGGTGCCGCCGTTGTTGTGCGAGTAGCAGTTCTGGATGATCACGCCGCGCGCGTCGCTGCCGTCGTCCACGTTGCCGAGGATCGCGATGCCCGATCGCGGCGCGCCCGAGACCTCGAAGCCGTCGATGGTGATGTAGCTGCACGACGAGAGCTGCACGAAGTCCTCGCTGGAGCCGCTGGTCGCCGTGGTGATCTTGGCGCCCCAGCGGTTGCGAGACCGGAACACGATCCGCGCCGCGGCCGTCCCCGAGACACCGTCGCAGGCGATCCCGGCGTACGTCCCGTCCTCGACGGTGACGGTGTCGCCGGCTTTCACGGAAGTGAACGCGCGCTGGATCGTGCGCCAGGGCGCGGCGGCGAGACCGCTGGCGGTGTCGCTGCCGGTCGGGCTCACCACGTAGTCCGCCGCGCGGGCTGCCGACGCCCACCCGGCGATCAGGACCGCCACCATCGCCACAACCGAGACGCGCCGATTTTTCACGCGCCGATCATCCCACAGGGACGGCGCGCGCGCGTTTCAAAAGATGTCAGTAGCCGACGTGATCCGTGTACGCGAACAGCGGCGTGCCATAGCTGCCGCCCCACTGATAGCCGTAGCGGCGCTCGGGTTCGATCTGCATGATGTCGTACTGCTTGCCGACGCCGGGCGGGTTGTCCGAGGGCAGCCGGCCGCTGAAGAAGCCGACGTCCTGATCCAGATCGTAGAACCGGTACCACATCGTGCTGCCGGGCCGCGACTGGATCGGATCGTACATGTCGTCGGTGCTGCCGGACGGACGGCTGACGTACGCGGTGTCGGCGACCTTGACCTTGTCGCTCTTGTACCAGGCGACGGCGGCCTCCACGGCGGCCTTGATGTCCGCGGTCTGGGGCTGCGTCATCAGGAAGGTGATGACGCCGACGGATTCTTGGCCGCTCTTCGACGGCAGCTCGTAAGAGCGCGCGCCCTTCGGGACGTACGTGACCGGATCGTGCTGCGCGCACCAGACGGTCTTCACGCCGGCCTCCGCGATCTGCGCTTTCAAGATGAAGTCGACGGCGCGCGCGATCGCGGGCGCCAACTTCGCCAGCTCGTCGGCCGTGAACAGATCGCCGCCCAGCGGCGACACCTGCTTCACCGTCTGATCGAGCAGAATCAGAACGCGCGCCATCGCGTTGTCGTTGAACGTGACGTAGTTCGAGTAGAGCGTGCCGGTGCGCGCCGGATAGACCTGGGGGAACCCGCCCGACGCGACCTGCATCGTCAGCAAGAAATCCATCCCCTTGCGCGCGCTGTCGCGATACTTCGTGTCGCTGCTGCGCCGGTACACGTCGGCGAGGAACATCATCTCGGTGACCGTGGCGTTGTTGTCGATGGTGCCGAGCTCGACGCCGTTCGCGCCGGTCCAGCCGGAGCGCGCCGCGCTTCCGTTCCAGGGCGCCGCGTATACGGACTTGTCGTTCTTGTACCAGCCGCCGTGCGGCATCTGCCAGGTGATGATGTTGTCGGCCATCGTCTTGTCCGCCGTCAGCTTGGCGGCGTCGTCGGCGGCCGTGCTGAGCCAGCTCTTGTACGTCGACAGGAGGTTGTAGATGGGGTTGCCGGTCTGGTCGAGGATCGGCGCGGCCGTGGAACCACCGGCGCCGCCGCTGCCGGTCGCTTGATCGCCAGCCGTTCCGGTCGTGCCAGCCGAGCCGCTGGTGCCGCTGCCGCCGCCCGTCGCGCCGCCACCGGTCGTCCCCGCGACGCTGTTCGCGCCCGCCACGCCCATGACGCCAGCCCCGGCGCTCCCCGTGTACCGCGGCGGATTGTCACCGCCGCAGGCTTCGAGCGCGAACAGCGCGCCCGCACCAAGACCAAACACAAGTGATCGCGATAGGTTCACGCATCCTCCCATAACCGCGCCACGGTAGACGGCTGGCGCCGGCTATGGGTGTCCCGAGGCGGTCCGGCGAGGCTCACGCCGCCGCGCAACGGCGCTCGGCCCGTCAGCGTGAAGCGGTCAGCACGCGGTGCGCGCGCCGATGCTCGCGCACGCGGCGGGGCGGGAAAGCGAAACCGAGGAAGCCCGCCATCAGAAGGAACGCGATGCCGAGCGCGGCTTGAACCCACGTCGACCACGCGCCCTCGGCCCAGGAGTGGCCGACCGCCGCCGCGAAGCACAACCCGACGCCGGCGACCGCCCACAGGGGAATCGAGATCATCTCGCGCGACGTCGCCGTCACGGCGCCGATGAAGCCGAGCAAGGCGGCGATGCCGTCCGCCCAGGCGACCCATCGCGGCAGGCCGTAGCCGGGTCCTTCGATCCACAGCGCGAACGCCACCAGGCCCAGGAACGCGGAGGCGAGCGCGCAGGCGACGATCACCTTCGTCTCGCCGGCCTCGGAGAGCTCCACGCGCTCGTGGCGACCCTCCTGGACCGCCTCGACGAGGTCGGGCACGCGCCGCAGATCGTCGAGAACCAGCAGACCTTCCAGCCGACCGTGCGCCGAGACGACCGGAAGCACGCCGAGATCGGCCGCGAGCATCTTCTCGACGGCGTTCTCGATCGGCTCGTCCGGCGTCGCGCGCGCGACCGCGTCTTCGGCGATCATCGCCGCCGTCGCGTCCTCGTCGCCGCGATCGTAGAGCCGACGCTCGACCGCGCGCCGCTCGACCATGCCGCGGAAGCCGCCGTCGTCGGCGACAACTGGAAGCTCGTCGACGTGGGCGTCTTCCATCACCGCGCGGATGAGCCGTGTGGTCGCTGTCTCGCGAACGCCCACGGACGCGGGCCGCATTGCTTCTTTCGCACTCGCCGGTCGGTGATTCTTCATGGCGCACCCGCCCCGCTTCGAACCTAATCATCGTGATAGGAAGGGCCATGAAGCTCAGCCGACGTCCCCGCTTCGCGATCTTCGATCTCGACGGGGTCCTGCTGGACACCGAGCCGCTTTACACCGCCGCCACCGCCGGCGTGGCGGCGCGCTTCGGCAAGGTCTACGACTGGTCGATCAAGCGCGACTGCATCGGCCGCGGCACGCTGGAGGCGGCGCGCATCATCGTCGAGGCGCTGGGGTTGCCGCTGTCGCCCGAGGCGCTGATCGACGAACGCGATCGTGTGCTCGTCGAGCTCGTCGCGCGGGCGCCGGCGATCGCGGGCGCCGAGACGTTCACGCGCGCGCTCGCGGCGCGCGGCGTGCCGCTGGGCATCGCCACCAGCACGGAGGCGCCGCTGTTCGCGATCAAGGCGGCCCGCCATCGCGACTGGCTGGGGATCTTCGGCGGCACCGTGTGCGGCGACGATCCGCGCGTCGGGCGGCCCAAGCCGGCGCCCGACATCTTCCTGGCCGCGGCGCGGGATCTGGGCGCCGCGCCCGAAAGCTGCCTGGTGTTCGAGGACTCGCCCTTCGGCGTCGAGGCGGCGTGTGCCGCCGGCATGCAGGTGATCGCGCTGCCCGATCCGGCGATGGACCGCGCCCGCTACGCGCGCGCCGACGCCGTCGTCGCCGGCTTCGCCGACCTGACGCCGGACGCGCTGGGATTCTGACCCGCACCGTCGCGCAAATCAGTCATAGCCCGACGCCACGTCCCGGGGCTCCTGCTATTGCTGCTTGGGCGTCCCTGATGTACGACGAAGGGCTAGCGCGCCAGCCGAGGCTGGATACGAAAGGTATCGCAGCGATGATCGAAGAGAGCGAACCGAACGCGCTTCACGACCGCATGCCGGCGGGCCCGGACGAACCGGAGCCGCGCTGGCCGGTGCAATGGACCGATCGTCTGCAACGCCTCGCCACCACGCTGTCCGGCGTTGTCGATCCCGATTCGATGGCGCAGGAAGCGGTCGCGCAGGGCCAGGCGGCGCTCGACGCGGACGCCGGCGTCGTGTTCCTGCTGTCGGCGGGCGGCGACGCGCTGACGATCGCCCACGCCAGCGGCTATGCGAAGCGCACCGTCGGGCCGTGGATCCAGTTCCCGCTGACGGCGAATCTGCCTGCGAC
>DATMZL010000576.1:0-6954 GCA_035607075.1 Polyangia bacterium | reverse complement strand
GACCGAACGAATCGGGCTGGCGGGGCGCGAGGTCGTCGCAGCCGTCGATGACGCTGCCGTTGGGCGCGTTGGGCGCATTCTCGATCGCGAACGCATTCACGCTCGTGCCGCGGATGCAGTGCTGCGTGGTGATGGCCATCTCGTTCGAGTAGGCGTCACCCGAAAACTGCATCAACGACGCAATGCCGGCTTTCCAGCCGAACTTTCCGACGCGTGATCCGCCCAGCGGCTCCGTGGGATCGCCGGGGTTCGGTAGGATCGTCGGCACGAGCAGCGCCCGCCCGCGGATCGCCGCCGGCTGCGCCGCCTGGATCGCCTGGATCGTCGCGTCCTGGATGGTCTCGACCAACCCAGCGCCGAACACGGGCGTCGTCAGGCGGCCGACGTTGCGAATTGTCGCTTGCGGCGGGTCGACCTCGGCCGGTACGCAACACAACGTCGGATTGCCGGGCTGGCAACGACCGCGGCTGCTCGCGGGTAGATTCGGGTTGTTGAAATTCGCGACCGTGAAGAGCTGCCGCAAGGTTCCGCCGAGCTGCGCCAATGGATCGAAAATGCCGTTGACGAAGCGGCCGAAGCGCCGTTCGATGTTTTCGCCCGCGCCGCCCGTCGCGCCGTTCGAGTGGCAATTGCCGCAGGCGTGCTCGTTGAAGATCGGTCCGACACCGTCGGTGATCTGCTCGACGTTGACGAACGCGTCGCGCGCCTCCGCGAACAACGCCGCGTTGGTGCCCGGCAACCTATCGCCCAGCACCGCCGACGATTCGACAGTGACGTCATCCTCCATCGAACCGCAACCCACGACCGACACACCCGCCGCCGCCAAGGCACACACGTAACCTCGCATCCATCTCATTGGAGCCTCCGCGCAAAAGGGGACCACGAGACACCGCGCTACCGGTGTGCGCTCGCAACTCGAGCGCTTCCCTTTGTTAGGTCGATTTACGAACTTCGGAAATGAGGGTGTGTCCTGGTTTTCAAGATTCCATCAACAAACCCGCATGCCCTTCGTTATGAAATACAGCGTCGGCGGTACACGTTGCCAGGTTCCCGGATACCGCCATCACCCGATACGGCGCCGTTTTGTGGTCTTCTCGATCATTCGGCGCAATCGCAAGGCATCGCGGGGCGCGTGCCCGCGCGCGTCGTTGTCGAAATACACGAACACGTCGGCTCCACTGCGTGCCCACGCGGCGACCCGTCGGACCCAGGGCGCAAGCTCAGCGTCGCGGTAACGGCTGGCGTAGAGCTCGGTCGCGCCGTGCAGCCGGACGTACGCGAAGCGCGCCGTGCGTTCCAGGCTGAGGGGATGGCGCCCGGCGGTGTCCGCCGCGACCAGCGCGACGTCGAACGCGCGCATGACCGCGAGCGCTTCCTCCGTGAGCCACGACGGATGGCGGATCTCGATGGCGTGGCGAACGGGCGCGGTGTTGCCGCCCACCGCCGTCAGCGCAGCCCGCCCGGTCGTGCGCGCGTCGTGACGGCGCGCCCAGCGCTCCGCACCCGCCAGGTCGCGTGGCAGCGCCGCGAAGAAGTCGGCGGCTCGATCGCGTTCGAAGGGGAGTTGCGGTGGCAGCTGCCAGAGGATCGGGCCCAGCGTTGATCCGAGGCGCAGGATCCCGGAGGCGAAGAAGTTCGCCAGCGCCGGCTCGAAACGCCGCAGCTTGAGCATGTGCGTGATGTAACGGCTGCCCTTCACGGCGAAGACGAAGTCCGCCGGCACCTGGCGCCGCCAGGTCTCGCACGCCGCGGGCCGCGTCAGCGAGTAGAAGGTGCCGTTCACCTCGACGGTCGCGAGGCGCGTGGCCAGGTAGGCCAGCTCGCGCGCATGCGCGAGGCCCGACGGGTAGAACCCACCGCGCCAGCTCGGATATCGCCAGCCGCTGGTCCCGACGACGATCCGCCCGCTCAATGCCGCTCGGGTTTCGAGCGGCCGCGCGCGCGGCCTTCCTCCGCTGTCCCTGGTCCGGCCTCCTTGCGGTGCAGTTCCGCCAGCATTCCTGACGGCAGGACGTGCGCCATATCGGCGCGCATCTTGTTGTCCCAGCCCGGGATGACGTCGCCTTCGCCTTTCATCATCGCTTCGAAGCCGCGCCGGGCGACCTCGGCGGCAGGTTGCTTCTTCTTGGACCCGATCTTCGTGTCCAGCATGTCCGCCCGCTCGAAGAACTCGGTCTCCGTCGCGCCCGGCATCAGGCAAGTCACCGTGACGCCGCTGTCCTTCAGCTCGGCGCGCAGCGCGAACGCGAACGAATCGAGCAGCGCCTTGGTGCCGTTGTAGATCGCCTGGTAGGTCCCGGGCATGAACCCCGCGATGGACCCGGTGATCAGGATCCGTCCCGATCCGCGATCGCGCATGCCGCGCCCGACCTTTTGAACGAGATGCACCGTACCGGTGACGTTCGTGTCGATGACGCGACGGACGCGGTCGAATGGCTGATCGAGAAACGCGCCGCCCAGCCCGCGGCCGGCGTTCGCGAGCAACGCATCGACAGCCCGGCCATTCGTCGCGGCGTAAAAGCGCTCCACGCCCGCGGCCGTCGCCAGGTCCGCCTGGACCGCCTGGACCTGCGCGCTCCCTGCACGAAGCGCAGCGGCCGCGTCGTGGATCTGCGGCTCGTCGGCGACGATGAGCAGTTCGAAGCCATGCTCCCCGCAGCGCCGAGCGAGCTCGTAGCCGATGCCGGACGACGCGCCCGTGACCAGGGCGAGCGGACGTGGTTGAGCAGCCATGGATGACCTCCCGCGTACGAAAACGACCGATGGTTCGAACAGGTGACCAGCAAGCGCGATGCCGCGTCACGGAAGCGATGACCAGATTCGATCGCATGCGAAGGGGAACCCCCGAACGAGAGCGCGTCCCGGTCGCGGGCGTGTCGATCAGCCACCCCGACCGGGTGATCTTTCCGGATCTGGGGCTGACGAAGCTGGACGTCGCGCGCTACTACGACGACGTCGCCGACCGGATGCTTCGCCACGTGGTCGGCCGCCCGCTGACGCTGCTCCGCTGCGCCGGCCCCATCGATCCTGCGGCCGAAAAGGGCGGCTGCACGATGCTGAGACACGGCAAGGCCTGGGGGCCCAGCGCGATTCGCCGCGTGAGGATCCGCGAGCTGCACAAGACGGGCGAATACCTGGTCGCCGACAACCGGACCGCGCTCGTGGGCCTGGCGCAGATGGGCGTCGTCGAGATCCACACCTGGAACGCGCGCGCCGAGGCGCCCTACGAACACGATCGCGTCGTCGTCGATCTCGATCCAGGCCCCGACGTGCCCTGGGCGGACGTCGTCGCGGCCGCGCACCACGTCCGCCAGATGCTCGTCGACGTGCGCCTCAAGTCGTGGGTGAAGACGACGGGCGGCATGGGCCTGCACGTGGTCGCCCCGATCCAGCCTACCGACGTCGACGCGTGCTTGTCGTTCGCGCGCAGCTTCGCAGCGGCGCTGGTCCGCGACGCGCCCGCGCGCTTCACGACCGCCAACGCGAAGGCGGGGCGCGAACGGCAGATCTTGCTCGACGTCCTCCGCAACAACCGGACGAACACGTCGGTGGCCGCGTACGCGCTGCGGGCGCGGGCCGGCGCGCCCGTCTCGTTTCCGATCGCCTGGGACGATCTCACGGCGCGGCTGCGCCCGACGGCGTTCACGCTCGCCAGCGTTCGCGAGCGCGCGCGGCGCGACCCCGATGCCTGGTCCGACTACTGGACGGCGCGCCAGCGGCTGCCCGCGCTTCGACCGCAGTCGTGAGAATGTGGTCTTACGTTCAAAGGGGAGGTGCGGGGATGGCGCGAAGGGGATGGGCCACGCGCGTGGCGCTGGCGGCCGCGTTTGCCTACGGCGCCGCGAAGGTGGTACGGCGCTGGCGAAGGGCCGATCTGCGGGGTGAGGTCGCCGTCATCATGGGCGGAAGCCGCGGCCTCGGACTGCTGCTGGCGCGCGAACTGGCGGCGGCCGGTTGTCGGCTCGTGATCGCCGCGCGCGATCCGGACCAGCTGCGCGTGGCCCAGCACGATCTCGAAGCGCGTGGTGCCGAGGTGCTGGCGCAGCAGTGCGACGTCGGCGACCGTCGCGACATCGATCTGCTCGTCGCCGCCGCGCATGAGCGCTTCGGCAGGATCGACGTGCTCGTGAACGTCGCCGGCCTGATCCAGGTCGGCCCCGCAGAGTCGATGACGATCGACAACTTTCGCGACGCCTTCGCGGTGAATTTCTGGGGGCCGCTGCACGCGATGGACGCGGTCATCGCCGAGATGCAGACGCGCGGCAGTGGCCGCATCGTCAACATCACCTCCATCGGCGGCACGCTGGCCGTCCCTCACCTGCTTCCGTACGTGTGCGCGAAAGCCGCCGCGGTGGCGCTGTCCGACGGCCTCGGCGCCGAGCTCGCGAAGAACGGCATCAAGGTGACGACCGTCGTTCCGGGGTTGATGCGGACGGGATCGGTCCCGCATGTGTTCTTCAAGGGGAACGCGGACCGCGAGCTGGCCTGGTTTCGCGCGCTGGCGCAGAGCCCGATCACGGCGATGTCGGCCCGGCGCGCCGCGCGCCGGATTGTCGCCGCGGTCGCGCGCGGCGACTCGCAGCTGGTGCTGACCGTGTCGGCCCGCGCGGGCCGGGTCGCGTCCGCCGTGGTGCCCGGGTTCGTTCGGCGGCTGTTCGCGCTCGGGAACCGCCTGCTCTCCAGCGGCGCGCACGATCAGACGAAGCGCGAGCGGACCGGTCGGGAGCTCATTCAGGCCGGGCAGACGGCGTAAGGGATCGGAGGACATCCCGGCTGGCTGCTCGACCGCGGATCGCTAGATTACCGCCATGAGGAAGCGCGGCGGGCAGCGGGTGAGGTTCGCGGTCATCGGTCAGGGATACTTCGCGCAGGCGGCGGTGCTGCCCGCGTTCGAGCAAGCGCCCGGCTGCGAGCTGCGCGCGATCTTCTCGGAAGACCCCACCAAGCTGCGGGCGCTCCGTCGGAAGCACGGCGTCTCGGCAGCGCTGGAATACGACCAGTACGACGACTATCTGCGGTCCGGCGAGGTCGACGCGGTCTACATCGCGCTGCCCAACGACATGCACGCCGACTACACGATCCGCGCCGCGCGTGCCGGCGTCCACGTTCTTTGCGAGAAGCCGCTCGCTGCCAACAGCCGCGACGCCGAACGCATGATCGCGGCCTGCGCGGACGCCGGGGTCAAGCTGATGACCGCGTATCGCCTGCGCTTCGAGGGCGGCACGCTGGACACGATCGAACGCGTGCGTCGCGGCGACATCGGACGGGCGCGCTTCTTCTCGAGCACGTTCGCGATGCAGGTGAAAGACGACAACATCCGCACCCGGCGCGCGCGCGGCGGTGGCCCGCTGCTGGACCTCGGCATCTACTGCGTCAACGCGGCGCGGGCGATCTTCCGGGCCGAGCCGACCGAGGTCGCCGCGATGAGCGCGAGCGTGCGCGGCGATCGCCGGTTCAGGGAGATCGACGAGCAGGTGACCGCCGTCCTCCGGTTTCCCGGCGAGCGGCTCGCGCAGCTGACGTGCAGCTTCGGCGCCTACGATCATTCGGCGTTCGAGGTGATCGGCGAGAAGGGTCGGATCTGCGTCGATCCGGCCTACGAGTACTCGAACGGCCTCACCGTCGAGGTGGAGCTCACGAACGGGCGGCCGCAGCGAAAGACGTTTCCGAAACGAGACCAGGTCGCCGCCGAGCTGATCGCCTTCGCTCGCAGCGTACGCGAAGGTCGCGCACCGGAACCGTCCGGCGAGGAGGGGCTGGCCGACCTGTACGTGCTGGAGGCGATCCAGCGATCGACGGAGAGCCGCCGCATGGAACGGGTGACGCCGATCATTCGCCGGGCGCGGCCGTCGAAGGCGCAAGCCATCCGCCGCAAGCCGCACGGCATGCCCGATCTGGTCCACGCCGAAGCGCGCGCGCGCGACTAGCCGCCCCCGCGCGCAGCGCGGGATCGCGGCTATCTGAAAAAACAATAGTCGCAAACCGCGCCTGCGGCGCGGAGCGACTAGCCGCCCCCGCGCGCAGCGCGGGATCGCGGCTACCTGAAAAAAACAACAGCCGCGCTTGCGACGGCGAGCGCTTCAGACGGAGGTCGGCGCGGGACCGCGCGTCGATTGCGCCACGCCGATGCTGAAAGCGAGTCGCACGAGATCGGCGCGCGTGCTGAGGCCCAGCTTTCGATTGATGGACTTGAGGTGCGTGTCCACGGTGCGCAGCGCGATGCGAAGATCGTTTGCGATCTCGGATGGCGTCCGGCAGACAGCCGCCAGTCGGAAGACATCGCGTTCTCGTCCGGACAGGACGGCGAGCACGTCACCCTTCGGCGCCGACGGCTTGCGCGTCGCGAGGAGATTCACCAGCACCGGCGCGACGTAGGGCAGACCGCGCGCCGCCAGATCGATCGCCCGCGTCAGCGTTTCGGGCGGATCCGCCTTCAGCACGTAGCCGACCGCCCCCGCGTTCATCGCGTCGATCACGTCGTGAAGCTTGTGATGAGCGCTGAGGATGACCACGCGCGCCGTCGGCAAGCGTCGCCGGATCTCGCGCGTCGCCACGATCCCGTCCATTCCGGGCAGGACCACGTCCATCAACACGACGTCCGGGCGAACGGCCTCCATGACGTCCAGGCCTGCGCGCGCGCTGCACGCTTCACCGACGACCTTGTACCCGGGCGAATCCGCCAGGAAATCGCGGACACCCGTCCTGACGAACTCGTGGTCGTCGACCAGAAATATCTTTACCGCTCGCACGGCCCGGATCTTAACGGCGGTTTTCGCGAAATGGCGGGCCGGTCGATGCGAATACGGGAAAGCCCTAGTACCTCGCCCCAGTGATTTTGATCGGTTGCCGGAGGCGGGGTAGCTCGTCCTCCGGCACCAAGACCGCGATGCTTCGCGCCTGGCGCGGTGTGCGGGTGATGAGTCCGAGCCGCTCCAAGGTCTTCACCATGTTGTG
>DATMZL010001430.1:0-2320 GCA_035607075.1 Polyangia bacterium | reverse complement strand
CAGCGGCACGACCGGCACTGGCGGCGGCGGTGCCGGTCGTGCCGCTGCTGCCGCCCGTCCCCGTCGATCCGCTGCTGCCGCCCGTCCCCGTCGTACCGCTGCTGCCGCCCGTCCCCGTCGTACCGCCGCCGCCGGATCCCGTCGTGCCGGCCCTGCCCGTGGTGCCGGCGCTGCCCAGCGTACCGGCACTGCCCATCGTGCCGGCGCTGCCCGTCGTCCCGCCTTTACCGGCTGCGCCTGTCGCGCCGGCCGTCCCGGTGCCGCCACCGTCGCCGCCCCCGCACCCGGCCAGCGCCAGCGCGCCGAGCGCCGTGAAGCAGCCGATCCGAACCAGAAATCCCGCGCGTCGCTGATTAGTAATCATGGTTAATTAAGCGGCAGGCTGGACCTCGGCTGGCGCTTTGTCAACTCGGCGATCGCGTTCAACGAATGAGCTCGCGCAGCCGCTCGGCGGCAGCTTCGGCCGTCAGATCGCGCTGCGGCTCGGCGAGCAGCTCGTAGCCGACCATGAACTTCTTCACCGTCGCCGATCGCAGCAGCGGCGGGTAGATGTGCGCGTGCAGCTGCCAGTGATCGCGCATGCCGGAATCGAACGGAGCGCCGTGCCAGCCCATCGAGTAAGGAAACGAAACCTCGAACAGCCGGTCGTACGCGCGCAGCAGCGACGACAGCAGCTCGCCCAGCGCGTCGCGCGCGGCGGGCGCGACGTCGGGCAGCCGCGCGACCGGCGCCGTCGGCAGGATCAGCGTCTCGAACGGCCATATCGCCCAGTAGGGCACCACCGCGACCCAGCCGGTCGTCTCGTGCACGACGCGCACGCGCCGCTCGCGCTCGTGGCGCGCGTAATCGAGCAGCAGCGAGCTACCGTGGGCCGCCGTGTAAGCCCGCTGGTTCTGGTTCTCGACGACGGCTTCGTTAGGCAGCGCGTCCGACGCCCAGATCTGTCCGTGCGGGTGCGGGTTCGAGCAACCCATGATCTCGCCTTTGTTCTCGAACGGCTGCACCCAAACGTAGCGGCGGCCGAGCGACGCGGTCTCGGCCGCAAACGTGCCGATCACCGCGGAGATGTCCGCGGGCGACATCTGCGCCAGCGTCAGATCGTGGCGCGGCGAAAAACAGACGACGCGGCACAACCCGCTGACGCCCTCGCTGCGCAGCAGTGGTCCGTCGTGAAGCGCGTTCGAGATGCCCGTGTCGGCCGGCGTCAGCGCCGGGAAGTCGTTGTCGAACACGAACGTCCCCGTGTAATCGGGATTCGTCTCGCCGTTCGCGCGCTTGTTGCGCGCGCAGAGGTAACAACCGGGATCGTGCGCCGGGCGCGTGCCCGCCGGCGCCGCCTCCGTCTGCCCCTGCCAGGGACGCTGCGTGCGCTGGGGCGACACCAGCACCCACTCGCCGCTCAGCGGATTGAAGCGCCGGTGCGGGCGCGAATACGCGCTCAACGATTCACCTCGTCACCCCGGATACCAGACGACGCGAGGATCGTCGGGCGCGCGCTTGTAGTCGTAGGCGGCGTCGGTCATGCGGGCCAGATCGTACCGCGGGCGCCAGCCGAGAAGAAACTTTGCCTTCGCGTTGTCCAGCCAGGTCGACCGGTAGGGCGTCTTGATCTCCACGGTCGGCAGCTTGCGCGTCTTCGCCAGGTACGCCCCCAGCTCGCCGTAGTCGACGGGCTCGTCCATGCAGACGTTGAACGTCTGCTTGCGCGCGCGCGGGTTGTCGATCGCGGCCAGGATCGCGCCGCACAGATCGTCGACGTGGACGAAGTTGCGCTTCACCGGGACGCCGTCCGGATCCAGCATCACCGGCACGGCGCCGGTCTTGACGTAGCCGTCGGCCGCCTCGCGTCCGACCAGATCGCGCCAGCGCGGTCCGCCGAAGACCTCCTCGCCGAACGACAGCTGGTAGCGAAAGTCGTCCTTCTCCATGATCCACGGCGCGCGCAGGCAGCAGCCGTCGAGGTTGTACTGGATGTAGTACTGCTCGAGCATCACCTCCTCGAGTACCTTCGACAGCGCGTAGCAGCCGGGGTACGCGCTGTGCTTCTGCGTCTCGGTCACCGGAACCGGGTGCGGGTAGAAGAAGTGGCCCATGCCCGCGTCGCCGCCGATCAGGATGAACTGCTTGAACGTCGGGCTGCCGCGGCACGCCTCCAGGATCCAGAACAGCCCCTTGACGGGCACGTCCATGATCGACTCGGGCGTCTCCTTGCTGGTGGCCAGGTGCAGGACGTGGGTGACGCCGGCCATCGCCTCGTCGACGGTCGCGCGGTGCTCGATCGAGCCCGAGAACACCTCCAGGCGCGGGCGCGGCGCGAGCT
>DATMZL010000581.1:0-3568 GCA_035607075.1 Polyangia bacterium | reverse complement strand
CGACACAGCGAAGGCCGCCGTTTCGAACATCCGCGCCTGACGTGTTAAGGTCGAAACTGCGTGGCAGGGAAGGTCAGCGGTCCTGGTAGCGGTCCGCCTTCGGTCGGCGGGCCGGCTGGCAAGGACGACAAGACCGAAGGCGCTGCGGGCGCCGGCGGGGCGAAGTTTGCCGAGAAGCTCGCCGACAAGCTCACGAAGACGGACCCGACCCGGAAGACGGGCGATCCGTCTGCAACGGCCGCTGCGTCAGCGGCGCGCGGTCTCACGGCCGACGTCGCAGCGCAGCTCGCGGCCGGTCGCATCGACGCGAAGGCGGCGCTGGACCGCGTGATCGAGCGCGTCGTCGACAAGCAGCTCGGTCCCGGCGCGCCGGCCGCGGTGCGCGAGAAGGTGCGCGCCGCGCTCGAGAGCGCGGTCGCGGACGACCCCGTGCTCGGCGACAAGATCAGGTCGCTGGCGACGCGGTAACCGGTTCGCTGGCGCGCTTCGCGGCGATCGCTTCACGCACCTGCGGCGGCAGGAACACCGCGTCGGTGTCGAAGCCGACGAGCGCTTCGATCAACATCGCGGCGCGTTCGGCAGGCGGTGTCTTGCGGTCGATGATCACCCACCAGGCGCCCTTGACCTTGCACAGGCCCCCGCCCCCGGCGGCGTCGCCGGTCATCGTGTCGTAGCGGACCTGCACGCCGAGCTGCGCGGCAGCCTGCTCCAGCGCTTCCGTCATCTGTTCGGGCTTCATCCGTCGTTTTCCTTCTTACCGGTTTCCCGCGCCGAGGCCAAGTTTTCCTGGGTCTGCGCCGACCGGTCGAGGTCGATGATCTGGGCCCCGCCCACGTAGCTCTTGGTCTCGTAACGCGTCAGACCACCGAGCTTGCGCACGATCGCCGCCATGCGATCCGCCTCGTCGAGGATGGTCCGTACCGCCGAAACGTGCGCGTCGGCCGCGGGATCGAGCTTGCGCAGCAAGACCTGGGCGTAGCCCATCACCGACGTCAGCGGCTGGTTGAGCTCGTGCGCGGCCGCGCCCGCCAGCTCCATCGCCACCACCTGCTTCTCGGAGACGGCCAGCTTCTCCTGCGCCGAGGCGAGCCGCTGCTCCATGTGCAGGCGCTCGCGCAGATCGGAGAAGATGCCGACGGTCGCGATCTCGCGGCCCTCGTCGTCGAACACGAGCGCCGCCGAGATCGACACGGGGACCTGCTGCCCGTCGGCGGTGATCAGATGACGGCGCACCGGTTCCAGGCGCCCGCCGCCGCCGTGTTCAGCCGACCGGATGAGGCGCATGACCTCGCGCGCAATGCCCGGCGGGTACAGTTTCCGGACCGACATGCGGCCGATGACGTCGCTCGCCTTGTAGCCGCAGATTCGCTCCGCGCCCTGGTTGAACAGCAAGATCGTGCCGCGCATGTTGGCGGCGATGATTCCGTCGACGGTGGAGTTCAGGATCCGGTTCAGGAACTCGCTGGTGCGCCGCAGCTCGCGATCCAGCTCGCGCGCCAGCGTGACGTCGCGGAACGAGAAGATCGCCGTGTCGTGCTCGGAGAGGATGCCGATCGACGCGACCGACACGGTGATGCGATCGCCCGACGTCGTCACCAGCTCGAGATCGAAGTTGTCGACGGGCTCGCCGCCGACGGCGCGCCCGATCTGGCGTTCCAGCGCGGCGCGAAACGGCTCGGGGACAATCTGGACGATCGGCTTGCCCGCCAGGCCGTCGCGCGCGTAGCCGGTCACCTCCTCGGCGGCGCGATTGAGGTAGAGGACCGCGCCCGAGCCGTCGAGGACGACGATCCCATCGGAGGCGCTGTCGATGAAATCGCGGTAGCGCTCGATCGCGCGCACACGGCGTTCTTCACGGAGGTCGTGCTGCGTGATGCGCCGGGTGCGCTCGCGGATCGGATCCAGCGCCCGCGCGCCGCGCAGCACGACGCCCAGCAACGAGGCCGCGAGGCGTCCCAGGCCGGCGACGGATTCGGCGGTCGCGGCGGCGTCGTCACCGGTGAAGCGGGCGAGCAGCGCCCCCGCTGGCTTGCGGCCGATGATCACCGGATAGACGACGGAGACTTCGGACTTGGCGTCGCCGCCGCCGGTCATCGTCACCTCGCCGACCTCGAGGGCGCGGCGGATGTGCGGGTATTGCGTGAGCTGGTAGCGCATGCGGCCGGTGTCGAGCTCGTCGCTGTCGGCGACGAGGTAGACGAACTCGGGATCGGCGAGCAGCGCGAGCAGACTGACCGATTCGGCGCCGAGCGCGACCGCGACGTGCTCGGCGGCGGCGTGGAGCTGGCTCTCGCCCGTGCCGACCGCGAGCACCTGCGCTGCTTTTACCAGGGTGTCGAGCGCGGATTGATCGTCCGCGCTCACGGACGTTTACTCCGCGACGTCAGCCAGCTGCGCGCGGCGGCGGCCGCCGCCGCCACGACCTCGCGCACCGGAACGCGCGCGCGCGTCGCCAGCCGGCGGCAGTCCTCGAACTCGGGATGCGCGCCCAGGACCTCGCCGTCGAGGGCCGCGAGCTTCGCGCGAACTCCACCGTAGCGCGTCTCGACCTTGATGAACGATCGGGCGAGGACGACGCGCTCCAGGCGGCGGCGGCGCAGGCCCAGCGTGGTCGAGTTGCGGAAGAACGCGCGCTCGACGGCGGGGGCCGCTTCGGGCGGCGCCAGCGCCGAAATCTGCAAGGCCGGCCGGCCCTTCTTCATCAGGATCGGCGACGACCAGACATCGACGGCGCCGGCGTCGGCGAGGGCGTCGAACAGGGGCGCGACCAGCTCGCCGCTCATGTCGTCGATGTTCGCCTCGAGCAGCAGCACGTCCGGCGCGGCGGCGGTGTCGGGCTCGCCCAGCGGTTCGCCGACGACGGCGCGCAACACGTTGGGACGATCGTGGAGTTGCTTCGTTCCTGCGCCGTACCCGGTCGCGCGCAGCGCCATCGGCGGCAGCGCGCCGAACCGGTCGACGACGGCGGCGAGGATCGCGGCGCCCGTCGGTGTCGTCAGCTCGCCCTCCCCTTCCGGCACGATCGGCATTCCGGCGAGCAGCGCGGCGGTCGCCGGCGCCGGCACGGGGACGGGACCGTGCGCGGTGTGAACGTGGCCGGTGCCGACGACGGGCGGCAACGATCCGATCGACGTCGGTTCGAGGTACGCGATCGCGGCCGCGACGCCGACGACATCGGCGATCGAATCGTAGGCCCCGACCTCGTGAAACGCGACGCGATCGACCTTCGTCCCGTGCAGCTTCGCCTCGACTTCCGCGATGCGCAGGAAGATGTCGCCGGCGAGGTCACGCGCGGCGGCGTCGAGGCGCGCGCGCTTGAGGAGACGTTTTACCTCGGCGTAGTCACGATGGTCGTGGTCGTGGTCGTGGTCGTGTTCGTGTTCGTGTTCGTGATCGTGGTCGTGCCCGTGGGCGTGTTCGTGAGCGTGGGCGTGCTTGCCGGGCCAATCCACTTCGAAAGATTTGCCGACGAAGGCGCCGCGCTTGCGCTTGCCGAAGGCGACGCGCAACCCGCGCACGCCCATCGCCTTGATCGCGCCCGTCACCACCGACGGCGGAACGCCGAGGT
>DATMZL010001290.1:0-2380 GCA_035607075.1 Polyangia bacterium | reverse complement strand
CCCAGTTCCCGCCCGACATGGTGCACGACAGCCGCATCAGGCCCATCGCGTCCAACTTGGCGCAGTCCGTCGTGGACGCGTCCACCGATGTGCAGGGAATGGGGTTTCCGGCGGCGTCGAGCATCTCGCGGCCGACATTGCCGCAATAGTAGGCGGGCGCGGTGACGATCCACTGCTCGCCGTTCGGGCCGTAGCGGTTCACGTAGGCGCCCTTGCCGTTGCTGTAGAGCGTGATCGAACCGGCCGTCGTGTGGTTCACGCCCGGCGTGTCCCGGTACCACTGCGAGAAGGTCGTGGCGGAGGCGACCAGGCTGTCCGCGACGTTGACGTAGACGGGCTTGCCGTCCATGTCCAGCATGGCCTGCACCATCCCGGTGAGCGCCGCCATTCGCCCCGTCGCGCTCGGCTCGAAGTCGGTGGGCATGCGGGCGCGGAAGTCGCGGAAGACGGCCGGGACCAGCATCTTGTCGCCGATCTCCGGCTGCTTGCACATGAACCCCGGCTCGATCTTGCAGTCCTTCGAGCATCCGTCGCCGTCGACGTTGTTGCCGTCGTCGCACGCTTCGTTGACGACGATGCCGTCTCCGCAGCGGGACGCGCACGACGAGCCCGTCTTGCAGTCGGGCTCGTTCTGGCAGGTGGCGGAGCAGCCGTCGAACGGCAGCGCGTTGCCGTCGTCGCAGCCTTCGGCGCCTTCGACCTTCATGTCGCCGCAGGTCGTGTGCGAGCAGACGCTCGGGTTGCCGCTGCACTTCCACCCGATCTCGATCTTGCACGTGTCCGAGCAGCCGTCGCCGGCGGTCGCGTTCCCGTCGTCGCACAGCTCGGGCAACACGGCAACGCCGTCGCCGCAGCGGGCGATGCGGTGGCAGGCCATCCCGGCGGGCGTGCACGAATATCCGGGATCGACGGTGAGGCAGTTGGCGGCGCAGCCGTCGTCGCCCACGGTGTTGTGGTCGTCGCAGGCTTCGTCCTGACTGCGAATGCCGTCACCGCACTCGGAGTGCGGAGGAACGATCACGAGATCGGGGTTGGTCGCGATGTCAGGCAACGACGCGGCGTCCTGGTGGTTGCCCACGCCACCGGTCCCGCTCGGGCCGCCCGTCGCCTGCGACTTGACGCCCGCGCAAGCACCCACCGAGGTGCAAACCGTCGCGATGAATAAACGCAATACCATCGAGCGCATTAAGAACTCCCGGGGCCTGGATTCCCGCTGCCCGTTGAAGCGATCGCCTGCAGGGCCCCGGAAGCCAACCATCAGAGCCGGGCGGCGTCAATCAAATCGGGAACCCTCAAAGGGTTCCCGAACCCTCCCGCGATGATACGCGGCGAGCAGAGCTCGCCGGCTCCTCACGCGTCATGGCCCGGCCACACAAGCTACTTGGGCCCGCCGCCGTTCAGCGCATACAGGTCGTTGATGAGGACGTTGTTGCCTACCATCCGGTTGAAGAAGTCGTCGCCCGTCGTCACGTCCCACTTCACATAAAACACGGTTTTCTTGTCGGGCGTGATCTCGCGGATGACGCCGCCCGTGCCGTAGTTGGCCAGGTAGTTTCCGTTCGGCAGCAGGATGACCATGCCCTTGTACATCGCCCACTCGGGACCGTCCGAGTAGATCCACTTCTGGACCAGCTTCTTGTTCGTGCGATCGATCGTCCACTCCTGAAACGAGTGCTTGTTCGCGACGGGCATCATCGTCCCCGCCTCGCCGTCTCCGTAGCCCGGCAGATGCGATGACACCATCAACGTGCCGCGCGACGAGATGTTGGCGAAGTGCTGGAACTCGAATTTCCAGTTCGCCTGGTCGAACGTGTAGCTGCCGGTCCGGGCGCCATACGTCGCGACGAGGTTCCCCGTCTTGCGGTCGATCTGCGCGACCGTGTTCTCGTACGGGTACGACATGATGATCGAGTCGCTGGCGGCATCGTAGTTCACGGTGTTCGAGTAGCAGTCGAAGCCGCTGCCCATCTTCGACGGGCAGTTGAAGATCGCGCGGACGGTCCCGGCCTTCGTCATCTCGCGCAGCTCCCACTGCGGTTCGGTGTCGTAGAGCAGGCTGCCGTCGGGGGTGACGTCGATGCAGTCGGACAGGTTTGGAACCGACACGGTCTCCGAGTACTGGCGGTCCAGCGTCATCTTGAGGACGGCGTGCGCGCCGCTGCCGCCGAAGGGCCGCTTCTCGATCCAGATGTACTCGCCGTCCTTGGCGATGCGCTGGAAGGACGACGTGGGATTGCCGTTGGCGGGATCGGCGTAATACCAGACGACCCGGCCCTGGCGGTCCAGGATGTAGAGCCAGAACGTCGCGACGTAATAGCAGGACGAGTTGTTGCAGCCGCCGGGCGAAGCCTCGACCGCGCCGAACATCCAGCGGTCCGGG
>DATMZL010000599.1:0-13113 GCA_035607075.1 Polyangia bacterium | reverse complement strand
CTCCGGGCAATAAATCCCCTGATCGCAGGAGTGCAGCGCGTTCAAGAAGCCGTCGAGATTAGGCGTCTGCGGGGGCGGGGTGATCTCCCCCGGACAGGCTCCGCACATCGGCGTGCAGAGACCGCCTGCTCCGGGGAAATCCACGTACCCGAAGCGCACCACCTTCTGGTATCGCATCGCGTACAGTTCCAGCGCGTCGCGCGCGACACCCAGCGCGCTGCCCATCCCCGTCGACCGATCGAGCGCGACGATCACCTCGGGCGGCTCGAAAAACTCCGTCGGTGGGCCGGAGCAGAACGACGGGCCGCCGTCGCCACTGTCCACGCCACCTCCGCCTCCGCCGTCGATCGCGCTCTGGTCGATCACCACGGTCTGCCGGCACGCCAGCATCGACAACACCACGACGCCCAGCCCGGTGATCCCGCGCATGCCGCCGCCCTGCTAGTGGTTCGTCGTCTTCGTCGTGGCCTGTTCGACGAGATCCGTCGCCTGACGCTTGAAGCGCCCTTCGGGATAGGAACGGAGATAGCCTCGCACCGCCTCGACGCCCCCGCCGTCGCCGATGCGGACCATGCAGGCCGCGCGGTAGAAGCTCGCCGCCTCGGTGACGTCGCGCGCCCGCGACGCCGCCAGCGCGACCTGGTATGCCCCGACGGCGTGCCGGCAATCGCCGCGCGAGCGATACAGATCGCCGGCCACCCGGGCGATCTCGCCGCGCCGCTCGCTGTCGGGCCGGCGGCGCAGGAAGTCGGTCGCCTCGCTGAGGGCGTCGTCGGTCTCGCCCGCGCGCGCCAGCGTTTCGATGATCGACACGTCCGCTTCGACGCGCAGGATCCCGGCCGGATAGTCGGTGCGGTAACGCCGCCAGGCCGCGACGGCGGCCGCCGACTGTCCGCGTTCGTTCAGGAGCCGGCCGATCTCGTAGGCCGCGTTCTCGGCGACCGGGCCCGTCTTCTGCGCGAGGTTCTTGTAGATCTCCAGCGCGCGCGGCGCGTCGCCGGCCGCCAGGGCCGCGCGCGCCGCCCCCGGTGTTTCCCCACCCGCGGCGCTGCGCGCCGGGCTGGCGAGCACCGCGACTTGCCGCTCACCGTGCGCCGGCGCCGACGCCCGGCGATGGTGCGTCTCCGAACGCATCCGCAACGTCGTCTCCGGTTCCGGCGACGACGGCGCCTTCTCGGGCGGCATCACCGGCAACTCGTACTTCTCGCTCGCCTTGTCCGTCGCCCCTGCGCCTGCGCCTTCGGCCGGCGCGGGCTCGCCTGCGGGCGTGCTGTTCCAGCGCTGGCCGGGCTCGAGGCGCGCGAGGCGCACGTCGTTGTTCCACACCTCGACGACGCCCTCGTCGACGTCGACGTCGACGCGCCGATCGCTGTTCACGGCGACGCCGAACTTCGTTCCCAGCACGATCACGCGGTAGTGCTGGGCGTGCACGACGAAGGGATGGCCGGGCCGCCGGCGCGGCACCTTGAATCGAACCGTACCGTCCTCGACCCGCGGGTCACTGCCCTCGATGCGCATCACGCTGGTGCGCTGCAATTCCGCCTCCACCCCACCGTCGAGGGTCAGGCGGCGCGTTTCGGCGGCGATCGGGCCGGTGCCCGGAGCCGGCGCGACCGCGACCTGCGATCGGTCCGGCGTCTGCGGCGTCTGCGCGAGGCGCGGCCACAGCAACGCCGCGCACGCGAGCGCCAGCGCCGCCGTGCTCGCCATCCCGCCCGCGAACCAAGACAGCCGCGCGCCGCGCCGTCCTGACGGCCGGGCATCGAACGCTGTCCAGCCGCGCCGCACGGTCACGTTGTCGGGGATGCGCTGCTGCGCATCGTCGAGCGCCCGACGTAGCTCCGCCGCGATCGGATCGTTGCTGTCGGGCCAGCCGCGGTTGCTCACGCGCTGCCCTCCCGGCCAGTCTCTGCCTTCGCCTTCAGCCGTTTGCGCGCCATCGCCATCAGCTCGGCGCGCGCGTAGTGCAGACGGGACCAGGCCGTGTTCTCGGGGCACTGCGCGATCTGGGCGACCTCCTCGATCGGAAGGCCTTCGATCTCGAACAGGACCAGCACCAGCTTCTTCTTCGGCGACAGCTTCGCGATCAGCTCGTCGAGCATGCGCAGCCGTTCGGTGCGCTCCGAAGCGTCGGGCGACGGCGGCGGCGGCGGCTCGCGCAGGAGCATGCTCGACAGCGCCGTCCGCACCCGGCGGCGGCGCGCGGCCCGCGACGCCCAGCGGGCCGCGATCCGGTAGATCCACGTCGACAGTCGGGCATCGCCGCGGAAGTGCGCCAGGCTCCGATAAACGGCGACGAACACTTCCTGACACGCGTCCTCGCGCTCTTCCGGGGGGACGCCGAACGATGCGAGGAACCGGTGAACGATCGGGGCGTACCGATCGAACAGCGAACGCCAGGCGCTTCGGTCGCCGTCGCGGCACCCCGCCAGGATGTCGTGATCGGGCCCGCCACCCTTCCCCGCAGGGACTGACCTTAAGACACCGGGCGTGTTCACTGGCTCTCCCATGTCCTTAGAGTTCAAGCGACCGTTTCTTCGTCAGGGAAACCAAAGGCCCGATTCTAACGCGAGCTCGAGGTAGGTGCTTGGCGTACGCCAAATTGGGTCACCTTTTGGCGTCGTTACGAAGTCGTAAGACGCGGATACCCCGGCGCGGGCCAGCGCCCGCACATAAACATGATGCGCGGAGGCAAGCGACCACCCCAGCGCCAGGTCGGCGCCGGGGCTCCTGCACCACCCGCCCGAACAGGGAGAGCGCACCGGCGCGCCGTTGTTGGCGGCCACGGAAACCAGGTCCAGGTCGATTCCCAGGCCTGGTTCGAGCTGGCCGATTCCCGTCCGGATCGGGAGGTATGCGCCGAGGCGCAGCGGATAGCGGCGGAAGGTCGCCTCGCTCCGGAGGTCGATCGCCGCGGACGTGCCGTTCGAGACGCCGCCCGACAGCCGAACCCCCACGCGTGCCTCGGCGGCGAATGCGACCAGCGCGCTCGCGTCGCGCGCGCCGGCGTCCCCTGCGCGCCCCGCGACCGCGGCGGCGGCCGAAAAGCGGAGCGGCGGAGCGCCGGCTTCGGCGCCGCGCACGGGTGGCGTCACCTTTTTCTCGACGGTGGCCGGCGGCGCTCGTGCGGGCTCGGGCGGCGGGGGCGCCGTCGGCGGGGGCGCGGGCGGTGGCGGAGGACTCGGCGGTTGCAAGGGGGGCGCGTCGTAGCCGACCTCGCGCCAGTAGCGCTCGACGATGAGCGCGATCGTGTCGCCGAGGGCCGCGCATTCGCCCGGCGTGCGGGCGACGGCGAGCATCCGGTGCAGCAGCGGGGCGCCGTCGGGATCGGCGAGGTCGATGCGGATGCCGGTGCCGTCGGCCGCGATCCCCAGGCGCAGCATCCCGGGGCGGGCAGGGAGCCCGTACGGGAGCACGACCCCCTGCAGCCGGGCGGCGAGCGCGTCAGTCACCTGACGCGCGCTCGGGCAGGTCTGCTCGGGCGCGACGCTGACCGCGATGATGTGCGAGTCGGGCGCCCGCGGCTGCTCCGCCAGCGCCAGGACGAACCCGGCAATCAGGACCGCCTGCACCAGGGGATTATGCGCCGAGAAAGCCGATCATTCGTCGGATCGCTTCCGCGAAAAGGGTGGGCTCGGGCAGCAGGCTGACCACCAGGAAGGTTCCGCCGCGCAGGTCGAAGAAGTATCCGGGGTGGACCAGCACGCCCGTGTCGGTCACCAAGCCGGCGGCCCACGCTTCGTCGGCGCGCACGGCCGGTACGCGCACGATCGCCGACCAGCCAGCTTCCGCGGCCAGGAGCGTGCACGCCGGGGCCGCCGCCAGCGCACGGGCCAATGCCTCGCGGTTCCCGGCGACGCGCGCGGCTATCGCGCCGCGCACGCCGCCGCCAATCGCCAAGAGGTCGGGCAGCGCGGCCTGGACCGTCGCGCCGACCGACAGGTACGTGTCGGCGACCAGCTCCAGCCCCGCGAGCGCGGTCGCCGCGTCCGCGTCGGGACCGCCGACGACAATCCACCCGAGCTTCAGGTGGGGGAGGCCGCACGACTTCGACAGCCCGCCCAGGCTGAACACCGGGGCGGTAGCGACGGCGTCGGGATCGAGCGCGGCGGTCTCGACGCGCGTCGGATCGGCCGCGAACGGGTATGCGGCGAACACCTCGTCGGCGACGATCGACATCTGCGCGCGCGCGGCGACGCCCACAAGCCGCGCCAGCTCGTCGCGCTTCAAGAAGCTGCCCGTCGGGTTGTTCGGACTGGCGACGACGACGGCGCGCGCCCGCAGTCCCCGATCGCGCGCGTCGGTGAGCGCTTGATCGATGCTGGCGAAATCGAGGTTCCACGCGCCGTCGAACGCCAGGCGATAGCTGATCGGTGTCGCGCCTTCCAGGCGGACCAGGTAGTCGTAAAGCGGGTAGCTCGGTTCGGGGACCAGCACCGCGTCCCCGGGATCACACAGCAGCTTGAACAGAAACGAGCACGATTCACTGGAGCTGGCGGTGATCGCGATGCGCGCCGGGTCGACCGCCGGCGCGCCCGCCGCCACATATTCCGCCGCGACCGCCGCGCGCGCCGTCGGGAGGCCGAGCGGTGCGGGTTCGTAGCGCGCGGGATCGACGCGCGCGATCGCGGCTCGCAGGGCGTCGACGGGATACGCGAGGCCGACTCGGGTCGGGTTCGTTTCGGTCAGATCGAGGACGTCGTCGCCGCGTCGCCGCCGGTCGTCCACGCGCGCCGCGAGCGCGTTCTCCGGGGCATGCCAGGGCAACCGGCGCGACAACACCTCATTGGGCCGTTGTGTGGCATTCGCCGCAGCCGAATCCGGACTTCGTCTCCGGCGTCCATTCGGGCTCGCCCAGCATCGCGGCCATCTTCGGCTTCACCTCGTTCTTCATGAACTCCATCACCGCGGGCCTTTCCTGGGCCAGCTGTTTGAAGCCGTCCGGCGAGTTCGGCAGCACCGGCAGCTTCGGATTCGGCATCTTGAAGGAACCGTCCGTCGCGCCATCACCGTGACACGTGACGCAGTTCAACTTCGCGTACCGATCGGGGTTGAAGGTGGTGAACGCTTGTTTCATGCGCGGCGCGACGACGCCCTTCATGTAATCGATTCGTTGATCCTTCGACATGTCCCCCCAGGCGACCTCCTTGGCCGGTGCCGCGCCTGCCGCCGCGGGCGCCGGGGTCGACGCCGCCGTCTCCGCGCACGCCCCGACGGCGACGGCGAAGCAACCGGCGAGCACGATCGCGGGCGCGGTCTCGAGGCATGATCTGCGAGGCTGAGGTTGGCGCATGGTTGACGCCTTATAAGAGAGCCCGCCCGCCCACGCAAGCAGCGGGCGGCTGGCGGCTGGCCCGACGATAGTCGTACAATCGAGGGCCAATGGGCGTCGATCTCCGCGACTTGCTGCGCGCCGAGTTGCGGATTCATCCACGACTCGTGCAGCAGGGCCTGTTCACCCGCATCGACGCCCGCGCGCGCATCGCCGCCGCCATTCCGCCGCTGATTCCTTTCGGCGAGTCGGACTACTCGGGAGGGATCTGGATCGTCGACTGGGATCATCGCATCCCGTCGCGCCACGCCATCCTGCGGCTTTACGCTCACTACACCGCAGAGCGCCAGCGCGAGCTGGAACAAGCGCACGCCGCCCGCCTGAAGGAGATCGGCGCGGAGGATCTGTTTCCCGAGTTCGACGTGTCGGACTTCGCAGGTCTCCCGGCCGACGAAGCCTACGAGGCCGAAACCGACCTCGCCGGCAGCCCCTCGCGCCTGCGTCTGGTCAGCGAATGGCGGCGGCAGATCCAGCCCAACGCTTCGTCACGCGCGATCGAGATCGTGCGCGCGTCGGCGCCGTTCCGTGAGCTGCGCGGGCAGGGTCGCGTTCGCCCCGCGGGCCTCGGCGATCTCGAGCCGGCGGAGTGGTCGCCCCCCTGCGAGAGCGGCCACGTGCGCTGGGCGCTGGACGTCTGGTACCTGCTGACGTTCAACGGGATGGTGGGCGAGGGGAGGGCGTTCCTCGTCGATCTCGTCGAACGCCAGGTCGTGCGCGAGCGGGACTTTCAGTTCCGCGCCGGATGAACTCGCGTCACTTGGCGACCTTGCCGCCCTTCGCCTTGCAGTCCTTCTCGGTCGTCGAGATCCATCCCTTGCCCTTGCACGAGTTCTGACCGGCGCAGGCGTTGTTCGCGCCGTGGCACGCGCTCTTGCCCTTGCACGAGTTGCCGCCCTGACACTGAACCTTGTCCGAGTCCGCAGCGGATGCGATCAATGGCGTCGAAGCTCCGAAAAAGCCTGCCGCCATGGCCGCGATGAGAGCGCCCTTCGTTGTCATCTTCGTCGTCCTTTCTCGAAAACGGGGTAGCCGTTTTCTAACCTGAAAAGGGGCGAGTGCCTACTGCCCGAACCGCCCGCCGTCGTTAGCTTCCTTTCGACGCACGCTCCGGCCGGGCGCATTCCAGGAGGAAGTCATGTCCGAGTCGAAATCGAAGGCACCGCCGCCGGAACCGCCGGAGGTGGAAGAGGTGGACGAGTCGTCCGACGAATCGTTCCCGGCCAGCGACGCGCCGAGCTGGACCATGGGCAGAAGAGCTGAGCCCAAGCAGTCGCCGGACCGCGGGAAAGAAGCCGAGCCCGCGCCGGCGGCGCCTGGTTCGAAGCCACCCCGCCGCTGACCTAGACGCGCGCGGCGAGGTGCATAGCCTGTGCCGCCGTGGAAAAAACAACTCTCGGACAGTCCTCGGCTTCGACCTCGACCGCGAGGCGCAATATCGACCTGGATATCGCCGGCGACGACTTCATGTTGCAGGGGAGCTTCAGCGACTGGGAGTCCGGTCTCGCCTTCGGTCCCGATCTCGATCGCGTCCGCGTGAGGCTCGCCATCGATGCGACCAGCGCGGAGGCTGCCGATGCCCCGAACCTGTTCACGTTTCACGCGCGTCAGGTCGAGTCGCTCGGCAGCGGGCGCTACCGCGTGATCGGTACGTTCACCGGACCCCGCGGTGGAAAGGCGATGGAGATGACGGTTGAAAGCCCACCCGGCCATACAGCTCTGATCGTCGTCACGTTCGCGGCGAAAAAGCAAGACTTCGGCGACGGATGGCACGACCTGATCGAGAAGGTCGTTCCGTTCGGCGAGCCGGGCGAAGGCGCCGGCGACGGTCCGGTTCGGTCCGCTCACGCGTGGCTGGTGCCGCCGCCGCTCGCGGCGGCGTGATGCGATCGCGCCGGTTGCGCCGACTTCTGCGATAGGAACGGGTTAGAATGGGCGCGAAATGCGTCCATCTACCTTACGTCGCCGTTGTCGCGGAACGATGCGCGTCGTTCCTATCCTGCCGGGCGCGAAAGTGGCGCTCTGTCCGTTCTGCAGCCGTCCCATCGGCATCATGCGCAAGGTGCGCGACGGGGCCGAGGGCTTGCTGCAGAGCCACCCGTACCGCCAGTACTAGCTGCTCCCGCGCGAAGCGCGGGTGTGCAGCTATTTCTGGGATGCGCTCTAACGTCTCGCGCGGTTCGTGCGTTTCATGCGCCGGCGGCCTGAACGTTCGCAGTGCTCGAGGAACGCGAAGTCGTCCTCGGGGATCAGCACGGCCTGAATTTTTCCGTAACGGGTGAGCTTGATGCGCGTGCCGGCCGCTGATCGGCGGACGACGCGCGCCAGATGCTTGCGGGCCAGCGCGGTAGGGACCTTCTCCGCCATACAACAAAGTTGGATTTGATCCCTTCGCGGTCAACCTTGCGGCGTCGGGATTCGTCTTACGAGCCGAAAAGGTTCGTGATTTCAGGCGCGTTCACGGCAGGTCGGGCGCGCAATTACGGGTGGAGCATTTCGGCGAAGCCTGTAAGCTGCCTGTGATTGCGAGGCCGCGCGTGATGCGAGACGAGCCTGTCGTGGATGCCCGGACTGACATCCCCATTGCCGTCGCCGAGCCCCGTCGGGAACGCGTCGTCGTTCGCCGCCGCCGTGCGCGCGGCCCGCGCCGCCATCGCCCGACTTGGTCGGCACGCGTGTCGCGCCAGAGGGCGATTCGCATGTTCATGGTCTGCGCCGGCGTGCTGGTATTGATGGGGCTCGGTCTCTACTTCGGATTATCGAGGCAGGAAGTCGCGCCCGCCGAGAGCGCGGCACCGATCGTGATCGCGGCGGCCGACCGCAGCGCGTAAAGGCGCGCGCCGGGGAGCGGCTGAGGCATCTAAAAAAAGTAGCCGCGACCGCGCGCTTCGCGCGCGGGCGGCTAGCGCGCCCGGCCGGTCCAGGTTTTTCCGGCGGCCGGCGGCGGAAGACTGAGCAGCGCTTCGCCGGGCGTGATCGGATGGTCGAGCGCGGTAAGCAGACGTTGCACGATCTCCTTGAACGACACCGCCAGCTCCGCCTCGGAGGCGACGCGCGCAAATAACCGCGCGCCGGCCATCGTGCCGTGACCACCGGCCGCGCCGTCGTTGCCCACCACGTGGCGCATCACGGAGCCCGCGCGCGCGTTGTCGGCTTCCGTCCGCAACGAGAGGTACGGGCTCTCCTCGTACTGGCCCATGCACAGCACGAACCGCGCGCCCTCGTACGACAGCAGTAGATCCGCGATCTCGGCGACGAGGTCGGGATAGCCGAGCGCGCCCAGGTTGACGGCGACGACGTCGCCGAAGACCAGCGCCGAGCGCAACGCGCGGTCCAGCGCCGCGAAGTGCGCGCGCGGGACCTTCGGGTGCGTCATGCGATAGAGCAGGTTGTGATCGACGAGCGGTACGAGCTCGAGGTACGCGTGCCGCTCCGCCTCCGTGGATTCGCGCCCGAGGTCGCGCGTCTCCGTGCGCAGCGCGAAGAAGAACGCGGTCGCGAGCGGCACGTCGATCGGGACGGCACGCTGGCGTAGATACTCGAACACGATCGTCGACGTGGCGCCGAGATCGGGACGGATGTCGCACCATGCGGCGCGCGCGCTACCCGGCCGCAGCGGGTGGTGATCGATGACGACGTCGATGCGGTGACCGTTGGGCAGCGAGTTGTTTCCCGTCTCCGGTTGGCTGTCGACCAGGGCGATGGTGTCGAACTGGGCGAGGTCGATGCGCTCCACGGGCGTGAGCGGCATCTTGAGGTTCTCGACCATCGCGCGGTTCTGGGCGCGGCCGACGATGCCGCCGTAGGTGAGCGTCGCCGTCACGTGCAGCTCGTGCTCGGCCAGCCGCTGTAGACCCAGCGCCGCCGCGAGCGCGTCGGGATCCGGGTTGTCGTGCATGTAGATGAGCATCGAGCGCCGGCCCGCGAGAGCGGCCAGCGCGCGCTGCAGATCGAACCGGGAACTTGGAGGGTCGTCCATGACGGAGGTTAGGGGGCGGGTCGGACGGTGAGGTTGTCGAACGTCAGCTCGGATTCCCAGTCGTCCACGGCGAGATATTCATGCCCGGCGCCGGCGAGCGGTTCCGGGTCGGTCCAGGCTAGGAAGGGCCGGCCGTCGATCATCCAGTCGATCGCGCCGCCCCGACGCGTGATCGTGTAATGGTAGCTCCGGTTGGGTTCCACGCGGATGTCGGCGCGGCCGGCCTTGCGGCCTGCGCCGTGTTCGTCCTGCCGGCAGATGACGGACAGAGAATTGGTCCAGCCGCCGAAGATCAGGACATACCCCGAGGACGTGTACGCGCCCTTGTCGGGGTCGAACGATTCTCCGTCGCCGAACAGCTCCAGCTTGATGTCACCGGCCGGGCTCTTCGACAGCACGTCGACCTCCACCACGACGTCGTGCGGCAGCCGGCGGCGGAGCCAAGCCGGGTGATTGTGGGCGTTGGCGACGGTCAGCTTGCCGCCCGCGATCCGGTACTGGTCCGAGGTCGCGTTCCAGCCGGCGCCCACCTCGGCCCGTTCAAAGTCGTCGGTGAACGGGGCGTCGATGGCAGGTACCTTGGCGCGGCAGGCCGCGAGAGGAGCAAGTGCCAGCCCCAGGATCGAGGCCAGCCGGGCGCCACGCATGCCCCGAAAATACCCCCCGCCCCGTCGCGCAGCAAGCGGCGCCGCTGGCTGAGACAGCGCCGTTTCAGGTGGAAGTCAACTCGTGGAAGAGGCCCCAGCGGATGCCGCGATCGCTGACGCGAACCTCGTCCACGCCGGCGGCGTCGGCGATCCGGTCGAGGACCAGGGCGCCCGCCAGGATGACGTCGGCGCGGCGCGGGTCTAGCCCGGCCATCTGCTCGCGTTCCGCCTGCGTCGCCCGCGCGAGGCGGTCGATCTGCCGGCCGAGATCCGCGCGCGAGAGGCGATACCCGTGTACGCGGGCCGGATCGTAGCTCGCCAGCGACAGCGCCATCGCAGCCAGGGTCGTGACGGTACCCGCGACGCCGACAAGCGTGACGTGTTCGGACCGGAAGGGCACAGCGCGAATCGCCGCGTCGATCGTGCCGGCGATCGTCGCGCGCTCGTCGGCGGACGGCGGATCATTGTGGATGGAAGCTTCCGTCAGTCGCACCGACCCGAGCGGCAAGCTGATCCGGAAACGAACGTCGCCGTCCGACGCCAGCACGATCTCGGTCGAGCCGCCGCCGATGTCGACGACGACGAGCGGGCCGCTGGCGAGATCGGGGAACGACGAGACGACGGCGTGGAACGTGAGCGCGGCCTCGCGCTCGCCGTCGATGACTTCGATCTCCGTCCCGAGGATCTCGGCCGCTGGGCCCAGGAACGCCGAGGCGTTGGCGGCGCCGCGAAGCGCCTCGGTGCCGATCGCGGCGATGCGCGCGCCGTGCTTGCGGGCGAGCGCCGCGTAGTCGCGAAGCGCGGCCAGCGTCCGCGCGATCGCGGCGGGGTCGAGCGCGCCCTGGTGGCCGATCCCGCGGCCGAGCCGCGTGATCTCGGCTCTGTCCTCGAGCACCTCGACGGTCGGTCCGCTCCGCGCAATCAGCAGCAGCGTCGTGTTGGTGCCGATGTCGATGGTGGCGAGCGTCATCCCGCCCAGTATCGCAAGAATGAGCTAGGGCGTGGGCGCCGTTCCGAAGTCGAGCGCGTAGAGCTGCGGGTTCGCCTCGAACTCGTCGCGGCAGGACTCGGAGCAGAAGAAGTACACCCGACCTTCGAACTCGGTCGTCGACGGCGCCTGCGCTTCCTCGATCTCCATGCCGCAGACCGGATCGATGGCCATCACACAAAGCTAAGCGTCGCCCGCGGCGGCGCAAGCCGGGCCGTAATTGCAGAGACTCAGAATAGCTGCACACCCGCGCTTCGCGCGGGAGCAGCTAGCGCCGAGGCGCGGGGCCCCACGAGGGCGACGACGCGCCGCCCTTCCAGACCTGCACTTCGTGCCGCGTCTCCGGGTTGTAGACGAAGATGCCGCCCCGGCTCGAGGTGTAGGCGAGGAGGCGCCCATCCGGCGACCACGTCGGGTCGAGGTTCGATCCTTTCGCGGTCGCGACGACGCGCTCGATCCGGCTGGTCTTGAGGTCGAGGATGAAGATGTCGAAGACGCCCTTCTCGTCGCGCCCGGTGAACGCGATCTGCGGCTTGTCCGAGCGCGGACTGAAGCGGGGCGTCTGGTTGTACTTACCCTGGAAGGTGACGCGCTTGGCGCCGCCGCCGGACGAGGACATGACGAAGATCTGCGGCGAGCCCTGCCGGTTCGACACGAACGCGATCTGCGAACCGTCGGCCGAGTACGAAGGCGAGCTGTCGATGGCCGGGCTCTGCGTGAGGCGCCCGAGGATCCGTCCGTCCTCCGGGCTGATCCGGTAGATCTCGGAGTTGCCTTCGTGCGAAAGCGTCAGCGCGATGGCGCGCCCGTCGGGCGACCACGACGCGCCCGTGTTGAGGCCGGGCTGCTTCGAGACCCGCCGCGCGCGCCCGCCGCCCGACGACACGATCCACAGGTCCGGGTTGTTGCGCGCGTAGGAGGTGAACGCGACCTCGGCGCCGCCCGGCGAGTACGCGGGCAGCAGGCTGTCCGAGCCCATCTTCGTCAGCACCGCCATGCGCCCGCCGTCCATGTCGATAGACCCGATCTCGTGCGAGCCGCGGCCGCTCATCGCGAACGCGATCCGGGATCCGAACACGCCGCGTTTTCCGGTGAACGACTGCACGATGTCGTTAGCGAACTCGTGGATCGAATCGCGGATGTCGGCGTTGCGGTAGCTCTTGGTCAGCGCCGCCGTGTCGCCGCGCGCGACGACGAACACCTTGCCCTCCAGCGCGCCGCCCGACGCCTTCATCTTCACGACCGCCTGCGCCCCGACCTGCGTCCACAGCGCCGACGAGAACGCCATGCCCTCGTTCTGCAGCTGCGCGGGGAAGGACGCCGGGTCCAGCACCTGGAACAGGCCCGTCACGTCCATGTCCTTCGACAGCGTCTCGACGGCAACGGCGCCCGAATCGCCTTCGGCGCGCGGGACGGCCAGCTTCAGCATCTGCACGCCCGCGTCCTTGATTGTGATGGGCGGCAGGTCCTCCTCCGCCGCTTGCTGAGCCCAGGCGCGGTCGCAGGCGCCCAAAAGTCCGATCGAAGCCGCCGACGCGAACGTCAGCGCTCGGAACCATCGCGTGGTCACGTATCGCACGCGAGCCTAAATACCACGGATGGGCTGGCCGCCCTCACTTGTCGCATTCCACGGGCAGGTTGCGCGCCCGCCCGCCGGGCGGCGGCGGGACCTTGCCCGTCAGCTGCGCGGCGCTGACGCAGGCGTCATCTACCAGTGGGTTGTTCGACGACTTGATGAGCTTGATATTCGAAAGCGTTCCGTTCGTGCCGATCGTGAATTTGATGACCGGCGGATTCGGAATCTGTTCGACGGTGATCCCCGCCGGAAGGTTGTAGTTCTGGCGGAGCAGACCGCTGACCTCGGCGAGGTACGGATCGCCCTTCGCTTCGGTGGCGGTTCCCACTTTGTTTCCGTTCAGCTGGCCCTCGTCATCGGGGACGGCCATCGAGTCCCACGCCGCCGCGCGCTTCAACGCCTGCTGCACGCTCTTCGACGTCTTCGGGTCGTTGACCTTCGGGGCCTCGACGGGCGCCGGCTTCGCGTTCGGATCGTCCGCGAGCTTGATCGCGTCGGGCGGTGGAGGCGGCGGCTCGTGATGCGCCTTGGGCAGCCAGAACTTGTCGCGCGGTTTACCGAGCTTGACCATCTCGGCCTGGACGAAGTCGCGCG
>DATMZL010000540.1:0-4470 GCA_035607075.1 Polyangia bacterium | reverse complement strand
GAGCGGCAGCGGCGGCAGCACCGCCGGTCTTGCCGGTATCGGCGGCATCGGTGGCGTTGTTGGCAGTGTCATCGCCGGCGCTGCAGGCACCGGCACCGGTAACGTCACCGGCTTCGGCGGCACCGGCGGTCCCGTCTCGCCGGTCACCGTGACTGTCGCACCCCTGACCGCGAGCCTGGCGCCGAACGGCACGCAGCAGTTCACGGCGACCGTCACCGGCGCGTCGAACACCGCGGTGACCTGGACCGCGAGCGGCGGCACGATCACCGCCGCCGGCGTCTTCACCGCCCCGGCGAGCGGCGGCAACTATGTCATCCGCGCCACCAGCGCCGCGGATCCGCAGAGCAGCGGCACCGCGCTGGCCACCGTCTCGGGCGGCGCCGCGGCGGTCGTCGAGCCGTTCTTCGATTCGTCCCATCCCTACGTGCGGGTCATGACCCCCATCCCGTACGTCACGTACTTCGCGCCCGCGACCATCCGGATCTGGGCGCACGCGCCTGACACCGGCTCCGACACCGTCAACGGTTACGCCCCCGCCGTCGACTTCTATCTCGGCACGATGATGGTCGGCACTGTCACCAAGACGGCGACCGATCGGATCGACTACTACCAGGTCGACGTCACCGGCGTCCCGGCCGGCTCGTACGAGGTGATGGTTCGCAGCCGGATGGCGAGCGGCACCGTCGAGAGCCAGCACATTCCCGTCACGGTCATCGACGTGCCGCCGCACAGCGGGCCGAAGATGGACCTCACCAGCGACCTCGTGCTCAGCGGCAGCACCAGCTTCGAGCTGATCGGGACGACCGACGCGCGCGCGCTGCTGACCAGCAGCAACGGGTCGCGCATTCGCAGCGCCGCCGGCTGGACGGGTCACCTCACCATCCGCAACGCCGACGTCATCGGCCTCGGAAAGATGGACGTGCCCGGCATCGAGGTCACCGTCGCCGGCAGCAACGCCCTCGAGATCAGCGGGTCGGTCTTCGATCGCTGCGGGCCGCCGTCGCTGACCGCGAACGATCAGGCGCCGGTGACGGTCTCGCGCAACACGTTCCAGCCGAACATGCTGACGCCCGTCAACGACGAAGCGGACTACGCGGGCTCGCACCCGAGCCTCAGGCTGGCCGGTAATTCCAGCGCCAAGAAGCTGTTCCAGGGAAACAACGTCGGCGTCTCGTTCGTGCGCTTCGAGCGCACCAGCCACTGGACGGTCGGCGGCGACCACGACGCCGACGGCAACATCTTCATCGGCGTGCGCGCCGGCGTCGAGTTCAGCGACGCCAGCGACGTCATCATGCGCGGCAACTTCTCGCACCACCGGTACCCGTTCGGCTGGTCACAGGGACACAACCTCGACTTCGAGGGGACCAGCGGCACGACCCTCGTCGAACACAACGTGTTCCGCGGCAGCTCGTGGATGATCCAGGGCCTGGGCGGCGAGCTCCGCTACAACCTCCTCATCGACAACATCAACGAAGCGTTCATCCGCTCGAACCCGGCCGGGACACCGATTCACCACAACGTGTTCGTGAACGTCGGCTATCAGCGCCAGTACTACCCGAGCTGCGGCGTCCAGCGATCGAGCGGTTCGTTCTACAACAACACCGTCGACGCGGGCGGAACGAAGCTGGGCTGGTTCGACGGCGCCTTCATCGCGCCGATGGGTCAGGGCTTGATGACCAGCGCGCGCAACAACGTGTTCACCGGGTTCGCGTACACGAACGCGACCCCGCTGCTCACCGCCGGCGCGGCCACGGTGGCGGACTACAACGCCTTCTACAACCCGGACTCGACCAAGCTGACCCGTTACGGCGACACCGGCCTCGGCGGGCACGACGTGGGCGGCGGCGCCAGCACCGATCCCAAGTTCGCGCAGGCGCGCGTGGTGCCGTTCCCGATCGGCGACGGCGAGATCTGGCTGCGGAAAGTCACCGTCTCGCAGATCCTGTCGCTGTACCGCGGGATCTACACGCCAACCGCCGGCAGCCCCTTGATCGACGCGGGCGATCCGGCCGACGACAGCGGCGGCCGCAACACGGACATCGGCGCGGTGGGCGCCGGCAACGTCCACCCCGACGATCACTTCGGGCGCTTCGGGCCCTGACCGGGCGGTCAGCGGTCGGCGTCCAGGCGGAGCAACGTGCCGTTGTTGCCGCCGATCCAGACGCTGCCGTCGGCGTCGATAGCGACGGCGGTGAGGTCCTCGTGCGTCGGCGACGAGACCGTCGACCAGCGCTTGCCGTCCCAGCGCAGGATCGTCCCTTCGTCGCCGACGGCCCAGACGTTCGTCGCGGATGTGCCCGTCACGGCGCGCAGCACCTTGGCGGTCGGGTTGGCGTCAGGGCGAGAGAGCTGCGTCCACGCGCGCCCGGTCCAGTGGAGGATCAGCGGCCGGGGCAGGATGTGTATGTCGCCAGCGTGACGACCGCGGCGTTCGATCTCACCGCCGGTGCCGACCGCCCACACGTCGTCCGGCGCGACCGCGAACAGCGAGAACAGCCGGCCGCTTCCCTGGTGTGCGAGCGTCACGTCTCCTTCCTGGCGCACGCCCCAGCCCCGCCCGTCCCAGTGATCGATGTAATTTTCGCCGGCGCTCCAGACGTCGCGCGTCCCGGTGCCCGCGAATCCGCTCGCTTGCCACGACATGTTGCCCTGGAGCCAGCGCCGCCACGCCTTGCCGTCCCAGTTGAACCGCACACCGCGCTCCCCGTTCGCCCACACGTCGTCGCTCGCCCCCGTCCACACCGCGTACAGGTTCTGGTGCGCGCCGGTGGGGATCGATCGCCAGATCTTGCCGTCCCAGTGCCAGGTGGCGCCGCCGAAGCCGACGACCCAGACGTCGTCCGGCGCGCGCCCGTGAATCGCCGTCGGAAACTGGTCCAGCGCCGCCGCGCGCGTCCAGGTCGTCTGCCCGCGGTCCAGGCGCCGGATCTCGCCGGCGGGCGCCGACAGCCCGGCGCGAAACGACACCGCCGCCCACAACGTCGAGCGGCCGTCGGACCACAGCGCGACCACGTCCTCTGCGCGCCGCGCGGTCGTTCCCGCGCCGACCGGGATCCACTTGCCGGCGTCCCGGCGCATCACGCCCTGCACGCCGTCGGCGCCGCTGTCCGCCCACACCTCGTTCCCGACAGTGAAGAAGGCGCGCCACCCATCCGAAGCGTGGACCCCGCTCGGGTGCATGAACGGTCGCAGTGTTCCCACCACCGACCAGCCGGAGCCGGTGCGGAGGCGCAGCTCACCGCGCGAGGTCCACGCGTAGACGCCGTCGCCGATCGTTCCCATCTTCCACACGCTCTCCCAGCCGAACCCGTCGACACGCGACCAGGTGCGCCCGTCCCAGTGGTGGAACGCATCGGGCGTGCTGACCCAGACGTCGCGTCCGCCGCCCGCGCCGTGCATACCCCACCCGTACCCCTGCTCGGTCAACTTCCACACCTGCCATCCCTTGGCGTCGCGGCGCGCGGCGGAATCTCCGCCCGCCACCCAGACGTCGTTCGGTCCGCTGCCCCAGAGATCGCTGACGTAACCCGCCATTCCTTCGATCCGCTCGCTTTCGAGCTTCGCGCCGTTCCAGTGCGTCACGGCGCCGTACGCCATGTCGCCGCGCATCCAGATGTCGCGCGGCCCGCTGCCCCAAAACGCTGCGGCGGGCGTGGTCGCCGAGACCGTCTGCCATCCATCCAGCCGCCGGAACAGCATCTGGCCGCCCGACACCCAGACGTCCTTCCCGTCGGACCACACCGCGCGCAGATCCTTCACCCAGCCGGCCGTGACCGGCGACGGTTCCTCGTGCCAGGCGCACCCGTCCCAGCTCAGGAGCAGCGAGCGGGCGTCGCGGTCCGTGCGGCGCTCGGCGATCGCCCACGCAGAACGAAACGTTCCGCTGACGTCCTTGAACATCACGTCCCGCGGCGCGCCCGCGGCGGCGGCGGGGGGACAGCTGACCGCCGCCTCGGCGCTCCTGACCGGAACGTCGGCGCTCATGACCGCCGCGGCGTCGCGGTCACAGCCGGCACCCGCCAGCACCACGACGGCAACGCCTGCCCACGCGAAACCAGAACCGCTCACGGCGACGCCTCTATCTTATCCTTCTCAGGAACCCTGAGCGGGTTCCCGAACCCTCCCGCGATGGTACGCGGCGGGCAAAGCCCGCCGGCTCCCCACGCATTATGATGGAAGCATGAAGTGGCGGGCGTGGATCGCGGCGTTCGCAGCGTTCGCGTCGCTGTCCCTGCCCGGCGCCCGGGCCCGCGCGATGCAACCGCCTCACGATGAGAGGCCGCCCGACCCGGTGGCGGACTTCTGGCAACTCATCCAGGATCGCGCCGAGGCGTGCAACCTGAAAGCGAAGGAACGCGGCGCGTTCGGCCAGGTCAACCTCCGCTTCAAGAGCCCGACCCGGTTTGAAAAGCGCGCGACGTCGAGACTGAGCGCCGACCTGGTCGCGTGCGTGACACGAGCCGCCGACGC
>DATMZL010001688.1:0-7341 GCA_035607075.1 Polyangia bacterium | reverse complement strand
ACGCGGCGAACGATGCCGCGAAGCAGTCGGTCGACAAGGGGATCGACCTCTGGAAGAAGATCGTCGCGGAGGCGCCGAAGGCCTACGCTCCGCGGCGCGCTCTCGCTGATCTGTACAAGAAGGCGGAGCGCTGGAACGCCTTCATCGAGACGATGAAGGAAGCCGTCGAGAAGACGAGCTGGGGAACGCCCGAGAACAAGATCCCGGTCCTCGAGGAGATGATCGAGGTCTATCGCGATCGCCTGAAGTTGGACGTGATGGTCGTCAACGCGTTCAACCAGATCCTGAGCATCCAGCCCGACAACTTCGAGGCCGCCGACGCGCTGGCCGCGCAGTACGAGACGATGAAGCGCTGGCCGGATCTGATCGCGCTGCTGCGCAAGAAGGCAGCGGTCGTCGAATCCTCCGAGGACAAGATCGCGCTGCACGCGCGCGTCGCGAACCTGTTTCTCGAGAAGTTCTCGAACCAGGCGGAGGCGATCAAAGCCTACGAATCGATCCTCGAGCTGGATCCGGACAACAGCGAGGCGCTCGGGTTCGTCAAGCAGATGTACGAGAAGCGCCGCGACTGGGAGAAGTTGATCGCGGTCAACCAGCGCGAGATCGACAAGCTGACAGACGCCGACGAGCGCAAGGCTCGCCGCATCGAGGTGGCGAAGCTCGCCTCCGAGAAGATGAAGAAGGCGTCGGTCTCGATCGAGCTTTGGCAGAAGGTGCTGGCCGACGACGCCGAAAATCTGGAGGCGCTGGGCGAGCTCGAGAAGCTGTACGAACGCGAGAAGGCGTGGAGCGAGCTGGGCGCCGTCCTGGAACGCCAGGTCGCCGCGACCAACGATGCCGCGCGCAAGTCGGCCATCTACGTGAAGCTCGGAATCCTGTTCACCGAGAAGGTGCACAACGCGGCGCAGGCGACGTCGGCGTGGCAGGCGCTGCTGGCCCAGGAGCCCGACAACCGCCGCGCGCAGGACGCGCTGAAGAAGCTTTACCTCCAGTCGAAGGACTGGAACGCGCTGGAGGCGTTCTACGCCTCGCAGAACAAGTGGGACGAGCTGGTTCGCGTGCTGGAACGCCAGGCCGAGACCGAGGACGAGGCCGGGCGCGTCAGCCTGTGGAACAAGATCGGCGAGCTCTATCGCGATCGCCTGAACAAGGCGGATCGGGCCCAGAAAGCCTACGAGAAGGCACTGTCGTTCGACGCGGAGAATCTGCCCGCGGCGCTGGCGCTGATTCCGCTCTACGAGAAGGCGAAGGAGATCAAGCGGCTCGGCGAAGTGCTGCTCGTCGAGCTCGGTCACGTGCGTGAGCCGGCCGAGCGCCACCCGCGCATGCAGCGGCTGGCGGACCTGCTGGACATGGGCGGCGGCGACAAGCGCGGCGCGCTCCGCATCGCGCTGCAGGCGCTCGCCGAGGTGCCGGGCGACGAATGGTCGATCACGACGTCGCGCCGGCTGGCCGGTGAGAGCGGCGGCTGGCCCGAGCTCGTCGAGGCGTACGAGGCGGCGGTTCCCCGCGCTGAGGACGCGTCGGACGTGCAGGCGGTGCTGTCCCTGCTCGGGACGCTGGCGTTCGCTTACGAGCGCGAGCTCGCGAATCCCGAGCTGGCGATCGCGCGCAACCAGAAGATCCTCGGGCTCTCCGCGAAGGATCCCGACGCGGTGGCGGCGCTGGAGCGCCTGTATATCGCGACCGGTCGCTTCGCCGATCTGCTCGCCGTCTACGACAAGAAGTTGTCGATGGCCAAGAGCAAGGCGGAGGAGCTGGAGATCCGCTTCAAGCTCGCGAGCCTCTACGAAGAGGAGATCAAGCAGCCGGACAAGGCGATCGAGCTTTACCTGGCGATCGTCGCGCAGGATCCGGAGCAGCTGCCGGCGCTGTCGGCGCTGGATCGCTTGTACCAGCAGCTCGGACGCTGGAAGGACCTGGCGGCGACGATCGGCAAGGAGATCGATCTGTCGACCGACATGGCGGCGGTCGCCGAGCTGAAGTTCCGGCGCGGCGCTGTGCAGGAGCAGTACCTGGAAGACGGTGCGGGCGCGGTCGCGTCGTACCGCGAGGCGCTGGAGATCGATTCGTCACACGTCGGCGCGCGCACGGCGTTGCAGGCGTATCTGTCCAACAGCGACGGTGAGCTGCAGCGTGCGGCGGTCGCGGTGCTGGAGCCGATCTACGAAGCGAACAACGACCTCGCGCGGTTGGTCGAAGTCCAGCGGATCAAGCTGGCGCACGAAAAGAAGACCGACAAGCGCGTCGACCTGCTGTTGCGGATCGGCAAGCTGGAAGGCCAGCTGGGTAACACCGACCAGGCGTGGGAGGCATACACGCGCGCCGTCGGCGAGAGTCCTGCGTCGCAGGAAGCGCGCGAAGCGCTGGAGAAGCTGGCCGAGATCCTCGACAACTGGCAGCCGCTGGTGGCGCTGTACGAGAAGGCGCTGTCGGCGAAGGGCAAGGAGAAGCTGCCCGCAGCGCTCGAGCGCGAGCTGCTGCTGGTCGTCGCGGTCGCGTACGACGAGAAGCTGGAACAATCGGACCGCGCGGTGGAGTACTTCCGGCGCGCGCAGAGCATCCAGCCCGAGGACGCGTCCGCGCTCGTCGCGCTGGAGCGGCTCTACACGCGCACCGAGCGCTGGAGCGACCTGGTCGACACGCTGCTGAAGAAAGCGCAGCTGGTCACCGACGCCGCCGAGCGCGAAGAGATCCGGATCCGCACCGCGCGGGTGTGGGAAGAGATGCTGGGCAACGCCGAGCAGGCCATCGTGGCCTGGAACGTCGTCCTCCAGGACAACCCCGCCAACGTCCAGGCGCTGCGCGCGCTCGATCGCCTGTACATGACGCGCGGCGAGTTCCGCGAGCTGGCCGACAACCTGCAGCGCCAGCTGAACCTCGTCGCTGACGATCCCAACGAGACGGTCTTGTTGTTGGGCCGGCTGGGGGCGCTGCGCGAGCAGCACCTCGGGCAGCTGGGCGGCGCGGTCGACACCTACTCGAAGATCCTGCAGCTCGAGCCTGAGCACCGGGAGACCATCGCGGCGCTGGAGCGCATCCTGCCCAGCGCCGAGCACGAGATCGACGTCGCCCAGTTGCTGGAGCCGATCTACAAGATTCGCGGCGACTGGCCGCGCCTGATCGGCGTCTACGAAGTCGAAGCGCGGCACGCCGTCGATCCCGAGGCGAAGATCGCGCTCTTCAAGCAGATCGCCGAGGGCTACGAGATCGGCCTCGACGATCCGGGGCACGCGTACGAGGCGCTGGCCCGCGCGCTCGCCGAGGATCCGATGAACCCCGAGGTCCAGACGAGCGTCGAACGCCTGGCGCGCGCGCTGCGCCGCCTCGACGATCTGGTCGCCCGCTACGGGCGCCTGGTCGACTCGGTCTCCGACCCGGAGCGCAAGAACGCGCTCTATCACAAGATCGCCCGCCTCGCCGAGGCGGACCTGGGCGACGACGGGCAGGCGGCCGCCGCTTACACCGCCGCGCTGGACGTGTGGCCGCGCGACCTCGAGGCGGCCAACGCGCTCGAGCAGCTTTACCTGCGGCGCGCCGACTACCAGAACCTGGTCAAGCTGCTGCTCCGTAAGGCGGAGATCGTCGACGACGTCGCGGAGAAGAAGACGCTCTACTTCCGCGCCGCGCAGCTGCACGAAGAGGTCATCGAAGATCTGGAGAGCGCGGTCGGCGTCTTCCAGCACGTGCTGTCCGTCGACGACGGCGACAAGGCGGCGCTCGATCAGCTGGAACGGCTGTACATCCGGCTCGGGCGCTGGAACGAGCTCAAGAACATCTACGCGAAGAAGGCGGAGCTGGCGGGCACGCCGGCCGAGAAGAAGCAGATGCTGTTCGTGCTCGGGCAGGTGTACGACCGCGAGCTCGGCGATCCCGAGCGCGCTGTCGAGACCTACAGCTCGATCATGGACATCGACCCCGAGGACTACGACGCTGCGCAGGCGCTCGATCGCCTGTATCAGCAGCTGGGGCGCTGGTACGACCTGCTCGCCGTTCTGGAACGGCAGACCGAGCTGGCGCCGTCGCCCGCCGAGGTCGTGTCGCTGCGCTACCGCATCGGCGAGCTGTGGCGCGAGCACCTGAAGGATCTGGGGCGCGCCGTCGAGGCGTATCGCGCCGTCCTGTCCACCGATCCGGCCCACGAGCCGACGGTGCGCGCGCTGGAAGCGTTGATGAACGGCAAGGACGAACCGGTGCTCGCGGCCGCCGTCCTGGAGCCGATCTACGAGAGCGCAGGCGAGTGGGATCGCGTGATCGCGGTCTACGAGGTGATGGCGGCGAACAGCGACGACGCCGTCAAGACCGTCGAGCTGCTGTCGCGCATCGCGACGATCGAGGAACGCCGGCTGTCTCACCAGAACGCGGCGTTCGACGTCTACGGGCGCGCGCTGCGCGTCGATCCGAACAACCAGGACGTGCTCGCCCACCTGGAACGCCTGGCGGCCGAGACGGGACACTGGGCGAAGCTGGCGACGCTGCTCGCCGGCGAGATCGAGAAGGTCGAAGAGGCGAAGCGCGCGATCGATCTGCTGCTGCGGCTGGCGCGCGTCTATGAAGAAGAGACGGGCCAGCTGGACGAAGCGATCGCCACCTACCGGCGCGCGATCGAGGCCGATCCCGACAACAAGCAGGCGCTTGTGGCGCTGGACCGTCTGTTCGGGCGCGCCCAGCAGTGGGACGAGCTGGCAGAGGTCGTCCGGAAAGAGATCCGGATCGCTCCCTCCGACGAGGATCGCGTCGCGCTGACGTTCCGCCTCGCGCAGATCTACGAGCTGGCGCTCGTCGACATGCCGAAGGCGGTCGACGCCTACCGCGAGATCCTGAACGCCGACCCGACCCACGGCGAGACGCGGGCGGCGCTGGAACGGATGTTCATCGGCGGCACGATGCAGGTCGAGATCGCCGACGTCCTCGAACCGCTCTATCGCGCGGGCGAGGAGTGGGAGAAGCTGCACCGGATTCACGAGGTGCAGCTGGAGCGCCTCACCGACGTGGGCGAGCGGCAGACGCTGCTGCGCCGCCTCGCCGAGATCGCCGAGCACAAGCTTGTCGATCAGGTGGCGGCGTTCAGCTGGTGGGCGCAGGCGGTCAAGGAGGACGCGTCATCCGAGCAGGGGCTCGACGAGCTGCTGCGTCTGGCGCGCGCCACCCACCAGTGGGACGCCTACGTCACCACCATGGACGGCGCGGCGTCGCCCGAGCAGAAGCCGGCCGTCCGGCGCGACGTACTGCTGCGGCTCGCCGCCAGCTTCGAGAACGACCTCGGCAACCTGGAACGCGCCGAGGATTCGCTGGTCAAGGTGCTGAACGAGCACCAGAAGGATCCGGCCGCTCTGACGTCGCTGGATCGCATCTACGAGAGCCAGGGGATGTTCGACAACCTCGCCGAGGTCCTGCGCCAGCGCCTCACCATCACCGACGACAGCGCCGAGCTGGTGACGCTGAACCTGCGCCTCGGACGCGTCTACGCGGAAGCGCTGGGCGAGGTCGATCCTGCGATCGCCAGCTACCTGGCGGTGCTGGAACAGGACGGCCATTCGCGCGACGCGCTGGACGCGTTGGAGCGGCTCTACTTCCGCAGCGAGCGCTGGCAGGAGCTCTACAACATCTACGAGAAGCTGGTCGACGTCGCCAAGGACGAGAGCCGGCTGGCGGACTGCTACGCGCGCATGGCGAAGATCGCGGCCGACGCGCTGGACAACCGGCCCAAGGCGATCGAGCTGTGGGGCCGCGTCGTCGACATTCGTGGCGAGGACGCGATCGCGCTGTCGGGCCTGGCCGACCTCCACGAGATGGCGGAGGAGTGGAAAGAGCTGACCGAGGTGCTGGAGAAGCAGGTCGCCGCGACGCCCGATCCGGATCGTCGCATCCCGATCTTCAAGCGCCTGGGGCGGATCTGGGGCGAGAGGCTTTCGCGCGAGCGCAACTCGCTGGAGAGCTGGCAGAAGGTCCTGGAGATCGATCCGCAGGACGTCGATGCGCTGCGCGCGATCTGCGCCAACTACAAGAGCGCGGGGGCGTGGGAAGAGCTGTCGCAATCGCTGCGCCGCCTTATCCAGGTCGGCCAGCTGGGTGGCAGCGGCATCGAGCGCGACGAGCTGAAGGAGCTGTTCTCGCAGCTGGGCGAGCTCGAGGGCGACACGTTGATGCGGACCCAGGACGCCATCGACGCGTGGCGCGAGGTCCTGGAGCTGGACGAGGCCGACTTCCGCGCGCTGGCCGCGCTGGAGCGCCTGTTCATGCAGGAGGCGCGCTGGGAAGAGGCGGTCGACATCCTGGAGCGGCGCGCGAAGGCGCTCGCCAGCCCGAACGATCGCGTCGACGTCCTGATGCAGGCGGCGTCGCTGTGGGCCGACAAGATCGGCGACGGCGGATCGGCCGCCGAGGTGTACGAACGCGTACTGCAGATCGATCCCGGCCACCAGCTGGCGTCGGTCGAGCTGGAACAGCTTTACCGCCAGCGTAAGAGCTGGGTGAAGCTCGTCGATCTGTTGCTGGCGCGGACCGAGTTCTCGCCCGACGCGCCGACGCGCATTGCGCTGCTGGTCGCCGTCTCGGAGACCTACGAGCAACAGCTGGGCGACCGGGACAGCGCGTTCGTGACGCTGCAGGCGGCCTTCCGTGAGGACTACTCCAACGACCACGTCGCCAAAGAGCTGGAACGCTTGGCGACGACGACGGACAAATGGAATGAGCTGATCGGCGAGTATACGCAGGTCGTGCAGGGGATCAGCGATCCCAAGCAGGCCGCCGATCTATGGGTGAAGATCGCGCGCTGGTACGACTCGGCGCTTCGCCACGTCGACTACGCGATCGCGTCGGCGCAGCAGGCGCTGCAGCTGGATAACGCGCACATCGGCGCGTTGCAGGCGCTGGAGGACTTCTTCCGCAAGCAGAAGCGCTGGAGCGATCTGGCCGGCACGCTGGCGCGCCACGCCGAGTGCGAGCAGGAGCCCACGACGCGCGTCGAGATCCTGCTGCAGCTGGCCGACAACTACGAGACGCAGCTGGGCGACGCGACGCAGGCGATGGCCGCGTATCAGCGCGCGCTGGACACCGACGAGCACTGCATCGACGCCATCAACGCCCTCGAGCGCCTCTACCGCCGCACCCAGGCCTGGGATCGGCTGGTCGACGTGCTCGCCAAGAAGTCGCAGGTGGTCAGCGATACCGAGCAGGCGATCCGGCTCCGGCTTCAAGTCGGCGAGCTGTGGGAGGATCGCCTGGGCGACAACGATCGCGCGGTGGACGCGTACAAGGAGGTCCTCTCCGTCGATCCCCGGAACCTGCCCGCGCTGACCGCGCTGGACGCCCTGTACGAGAAGACGGGGCGGATGGAGG
>DATMZL010000664.1:0-2991 GCA_035607075.1 Polyangia bacterium | reverse complement strand
CCCAGTTGACGCCGTAACGTTTGAAATTTCGGCGCTGGCCCGGTCGTGCTTTTCCTTGGAGCGGCGAGCCGCAGGTTCTAGCCAAGGAGGTCACGATGGTGAACGCACTGATTCTGGCACTGCAGCTTTGGGGCGCGCCGCCGGCCGTGGCGCAGCATGAGCCCGTCTTGATCGCTCAGGGCGCTGCGGGTGGTACCTCGACCGGCGCCGGAAGCTCGAGCAGCGGCGCGGGCACCGGGGCCGGGACTGACACCTCGGGCACCGGCACGAGCGGCGGTGGAATGGGGAACACCGGCAGCAACCCGACGCCCGGTACCGGCAGCACCGCGCCGGGCAGCAGCGGTGCGATGCCGGACACCAGCGGTTCGACGCCGACGCCGGGCAGTACGGCGACGCCGGGTAGCACCGGCACGACGCCGGGTACGGGTAGCACGGGGACGGGCGGCACCAGCGGTCCGTCCGACTCGACGAACCCGATGCGCTAGCTCTTTCTCCCTCTCCCGCTTGCGGGAGAGGGTCGGGGTGAGGGCAAGCCGTTCTCGGGCGACGCCCGCCTCAGCGCGCCGCGCCGCCACCCGGCGTCGGCGCGGGAAGGATGCGGGGCGTGAGCGGGTGCAACCAGCTCACGCGCCCGCTCGCCCAGTCGAGCGCGACAAGTTGGCGCAGGAAGACCGTCCCGTAATTGGGCCCGGTCATCGTGCCGTCGCCCTCGGCGACGAAGTAAAGACGCGGGCCGATCACGGCGAACGGTGGCCGAAACCGCATGCCCAGCGGCGGCAAGCGCGCCGGCACCGGCAACGGGTTCCCACCCGCGCGTGTCAGATCGTACAGCGTGATGATCGGGCGCTCCGCGGTGCCGCTGGTCAACACCAGGTGATGGCCGTCGGGCGACACGAGCGGCGCGTACTCGCCGCCGGACGCGATCTCGAGCGGTGGCAGCGGCGAATCGTTCTGCCACCGATTGAGCAGCAAGCGCCGCGCGGGCCGACTCTCATAAGAGAAGAACGCCGTCACGCCGGGGCTGATCGAGAACGTGCGCGGGCGGTCGCTCCAGGCGGCGCCGTAGCGGGTCCACGACCAGTACAGCGTACCGGCCACCGGCTTGAAGCCCGCCGGAAGCGGCGTCGGCGGCGGCGCGGCGACTTCGGGGCGGGGCCGATGCTGGACGGACGCCTTCGCGGGATCGACCAGCACGACACCAGAAACTTTCTGTACCGGCGACGGCCGGAAGCCGCTCGGGATCCAGCTCTGCGCCACCCAGCTCACGCGCAGCCGTCCGCCTTCCGTGTCGGACGACAGCGTCAGCGAGGCGTTGTGCGCGCTGACGACCACCTCGCCGTCGACCGCGTCGCCGTCGTCGCTGACCACGACGCCGTCGGGAAACCGGACCGGCGCGTCGACGATCAGCTTGCCGTCCGCGGAGCGGAGAAAGCGGATGTGCAGCGTGTTCCGCTGCGCGCCGTCGGGCGCCGCCACCGCCAGCCAGCCCGCGCGCGACGTCAGCGGCCAGCGGCCCAGGCGGGTCGTCCAGCGCGGCTTCCCCGTCGCGAGATCGACAGCGACGATCGATCCGTCGTTCACCGCGAAGAAGCCGAGGGCCCCGTTCACATCGGCGACGCCGCCCGGGATCAATGGAGGCGGCGGTGGCTCGGCGACGCTGACAGGCAGCGGAGCCGCGGCGAGCATCGCAGCGATCGCGACGACTTGATTCACGGTCCTATTGTCGGGCAGCTCCCCCGACGTGACAATGCGTGCGATGTCGGACACGAATGGCGACCTCGAACAGATCTCGGCGCTGCTGCGGCGGTCCTTTCCGCTGCGTGGAAAGGATCTGGTCATCGAGCTGGCCAGCGCTTCGCCACGGGTCGAAGGCAACACCATCTGGGTGCCGCTTCGCTTCGTCTACGCTGACAGGACGATCGACAAGAGCGTCTTCCTGATCAAGTCCTCGCAGCGCGCCGATCCGCGGCGCGACGCCTTCGTCCAAGGTTGGATCGAGGCGCTGGCGATCGTGCTGCGCGACGCGGTCGAGCGGATCTCGCCGGCGAGCGTCGACGTGCGTTTTCCGATCGACGCGGCCAGCGGCGCCACACCCGCCAGCTTTCGCGACGATCTATTGAAGCGGCAGTGGCTGGGCCGGCATCTCGCGCGCGAGCGCCAGACGCCGAGCGCCGCCTACGAGAAAGCGCCGGCCGCGGTCGCGCTGCCCGGCGGCCAGCTGGATCTGAACGCGCTGCTTCTGTGGATCGAACGGCAGGTGACGATCAGCTGGGAGGACGGGAGGCGCGATCAGGCCACGCTGGCCGCCGTTCCCGAACCGGTGCGCGTCGCCTGGTTGCTTTTCGGCTTCGAGGGCAACTTTTACAACGGTGGTATCGGCGGCGTCCTGCAGCAGAGCGAGTGGATCGTCGACCGCTGCAGGGACGCGCTTCGGACGGTCGGCGCCAAGACGCTGCTGGGCGTGCTGGATGCGGGCGAGGGCGACGACGCGCAGGGCGAGCTGCTGGAGCGCGAGCTGAGGCCGCGATTGGCGGCGTACTGCGCCGCCCATCGCGACGAGCTGATCCGATGACGAGAGCGGCGCGGTCCTGCGCTCAGATGCCGGAGGACGGCGGATTGCAGACCTTTCGGTCCTTCGTCCCGTCGGCGAACGCCAGGCTGGAGGTGCAGTTCGATTCGTTGTCGAGCGAGCGCCGCACGTTGCAGTCGGGCTTGTCCGCGCAGATGAGGAAGCAGTAGTTCATCCCGTTGTCGGCGGTGACGCACGCCGAGCCGGCCGGACAGTCGGTGTCGTGGACGCAGTCGGCTCTTCCGCAGTAGCCACCCTTGAACGCGGTGAGGCAGACCTGATCGGCTTCGCTGCACTTGACCATGTCGCTGCACTCGGATCCGACACCGCGCTTGATCGCTTCGCTCGTGCCGTCACCGCAACTACAGAGCACAGCGATGACGACCAAGGCATACAGTATGCGACTCATGGTTCCTCCTTCG
>DATMZL010001663.1:0-2385 GCA_035607075.1 Polyangia bacterium | reverse complement strand
CAGCAAAAGCTGGGCCTCGAACAGCTCGCGCTCGGAGGCGGCGAGCTCGACCTCCACGTAGGGGACCACCTCGCCCGCGCACTCCCCCTCCCCCATGTCGGAGATGGTGTACTCGCGCGGGTCGCCCCAGTCGCTGTAGTAGCTCGGGTCCTGGTCGTACGTCGGGATCGCCTGCAGCTCTTCGACCATCGCCCGGATCGTCTTCTTGCCGATCCGGTTGGCGAAGTCCGCGAACGGCTCGTTGCCCTGGCGTTCCTTCGCGTAGCGCTCGGTCAGCCGCTTCACCACGTCGGGGACGCGCTTCGACGGCACCGCGCCGATGGCCAGGCCGTAGGAGCCGCCGTTGTTCTCCCACTGGCCGCCCACGACCAGCTGGAAGTGCGGTACGCGCCGCCCGCCCACGTTGCGGCTGACGCCCAGGAACCCGAGGTCGGCCACGTGGTGCTGCGCGCACGAGTTGAAGCAGCCGCTCGCCTTGATGTGCAGGTGCTTCGCGTTCGGATCCTTGTCGATGCCCGACGCGCGCAGCTGCTTGCCCAGCTCGGCGGCCAACGAGCGCGACGACGAGATCCCGAGCTTGCAGGTGTCGGTGCCCGGGCAGGCGCAGATGTCGCTGATCGTGCCCGCGCCCGGCGACGCGAGCCGGATCGCCTTCAGCGCCGCGTAGACGTCGGGCAGATCGGCCTCGCTCACCCAGCGCAGCAGCATGTTCTGGTCGGCGGTCGTCCGCATGGTGTCGCCGGTGTACTTGCGCGCGAGGTCGGCGAGCGAGCGCGCCTGTTCGCTCGTCAGGTCGCCGAGCGGCAGGGTGATGAGCGCCATGACGTAACCGGCCTGGCGCTGCGCGATCACGTTGCTCTCGCGCCACGCCTCGAAGCCGTCGGGGGTGGGACCCGCCGGCAGCTTCCCCGCCGGGCGAATCGGTTTTTCGTCGACGGCGTGCAGGTCGGCGAGGAACGCCGTCCACCGCGGATCGGGGCGCAGCTTGGCGCGCTCCTCCAGCACCAGCCGCTTCGTTTCTTCTATGCCGATCTTCTTCACCACGAACTTGAAGCGCGCCTTCGCGCGGTTCGCCCGCTCGCCGAGGCGCGAGAACACGCGGCTCATCGCCTGCGAGATCGGCAGCAGCTCCTCCTCGGGCAGGAACTCGTCGAACACCTGCGCGTTCTGCGGCACCGACCCCAGTCCGCCGCCCACCACCAGCTCGAAGCCGCGCACCGTCTTGCCGTTCACCTCGCGCGTGCGCGCGATGGCGCCGATGTCGTGGAAGTTCGTCAGGCCGCAGGCGTTGTCGCGGCAGCCCGAGAAGGCGACCTTGAACTTGCGCCCGAAGTCTTGCGTGTCCTCGTGCCCGAGCAGGAAGAACGTCAGCGCGTGCGCGTACGGCGCGACGTCGAACGCCTCGGTGCGGCAAACGCCCGCTTGCGGGCAGGCGGTGACGTTGCGGACCGTGTTGCCGCACGCCTCGCGCGTCGTGACGCCGACGGCCGCCAGCCGCCGGTGCAGGTCGGGCGTGTCCTCGATGTGGACGAAGTGGAGCTGGATGTCCTGGCGGGTCGTCACATGCAGGATACGGTCGGAGTATTCCTCGGCGACCTCGGCCAGGACGTCGAGCTGCTCGGCCGTGACCTGGCCGCGCGGCAGCTTGATCCGCTGCATCCCCGGCGCGTCCCACATGGTGCTGGGACCCTTCGTGATGTCCTTCGACGGGAACACCAGCGCCTGCGTCTTCTCGCCGTCGTGGCGCTGGCCGTTGTCGTAGCGCTGGCCGTAGGCGCCGCGCCGCAGGCGCGTCTCGGCGAACAGCTTTTCCTCGATCTTGCCGCGCTTCCGCAGCTCGATCTGCGTCTCGAAGATGTCGATCTCGCGACCCCACGCTTCGGGGATCCGCGCGCCAAGGGTCGACTTCCAGGTCCTGCTTTCGCTCATCTGTTCACCAGGGGGGCAGTATGCCGAACAAACTCAACAAGAAGCCTGTCTTTTATACAAGACACTGCCCCTCAGGCAAGCGGAAACCGATGATCCTCGCCCGCGACAGCGGGAGAGGGGCTGGGAGAGGGTTCCGCTTGCAGGGGTGCGCGGCCCGCCGAAGCGGCGCCTATCCGACGCGGCGTTTACGCGACGCGCTTGCGGCGCAGCTTCTCGACGAGCGTCGTGCGGTTGAGGCCCAGCAGCTCGGCCGCACGGTTCTTGTTGCCGTTCGTTCGTTCGAGCGCCTCTTCGATCATGCGCGCCTCGACCGCCTCCAGCATCGCGCGCAGGTCGGTGCCGTCCTCGGGCAAGCCGACGATCGGCGTCTCCTTCGGCGTGGGCGTGCGCGGCGACCGGATCTGGGGCGGCAGATCGGCGACGCCGATCGTCCCGCGCCCCTTCACGATCACCGCG
>DATMZL010000494.1:0-3203 GCA_035607075.1 Polyangia bacterium | reverse complement strand
TAGCGGCCGCCGTGGTGCGCGACCTTCAGCACCTGCGCCGGCAGGCGCGCGCCCGACGCCAGCAGCCAGCGCTCCGTCTGCGGCTCGGCGTCCGCCGCGAACAGGACACCCGCGCGCCCGTAGTCCAGCCGGACCACGACGCTGTTCGCGTTCACGTCCGAGCGGGAGTGGTTGATGGGCGGGTCGGGCGGCGTCAGCAGCGTGATCGTCGCGCCGCCGCCGATGTCGATCGTGCGGTTGCGCTCGGCTTCGCGCACCGTCACGTGGCGCGCCTTCAGCGTGCCGAGCAGTTCCTTGTAGACCGCGCTCGGGTGCGGAAACTGCGCGTCCATGAACATGCGGACCGGGAAATCGCGGACGACCGCAACCAGTCCGCCCAGGTGGTCTTCGTGCCGGTGCGTGAGCAGCACCAGATCGATCGCCGTCACGTGTCGCGCGCGCAGCGCCGCCGCCAGCGCCGGTCCGGCTTCGCGCGGCCCACCGTCGATCAACACCGTCTTTCCCGTCGGCGACGTCAGCAGCGCCGCGTCCCCCTGTCCGACGGCCACGAAGTCGATCCGCAGCGGGGCAGGGGCGGGTGCAGGCGGCGCCGCGCGCGCCGTCGTCCCGCACGCGAGCACCGTCGCGATCAGCAGCAGCAAGCATCGACGTGGCAGCAACCTCACGCCCCCACGCTACGTTCGCCAAGCACCCGATCACAAGAAATCCGATCGCCTGCACGGCGCGGTATCGGGTGCAGCACCCGAAAGGTGCGTGTTCGCGCAACAACCGGTCGCACAGTCCGAAAAGGACCGCACTCCAGGGGAAACGCCGTGTCGAAAAGGTTTGCGTTGCAGCTACTACGCCAATGGCGCAGTATTGGAACCGGTGTTCGACCGTGGATATCTGTCGTGGAGTTGCCCAGATATCAGGCACGAGCCCGGGCATTTCTGACGGAGGTCGAGCAGGAAGCAATTGTGCAGGTGATCGCGAAGGATCCGACCACCGGAGTTCTAATTCAAGGCACGGGAGGCCTTCGAAAGATGCGGTTCGGCGCGGGCGACAGGGGCAAGAGCGGCGGCGTTCGGATCGTCTACTACTTCCACAGTGACGCGATGCCAGCCTACCTGCTGGCGTTATTTCCGAAAAGCAGGCGGGCGAACCTGCCGAGAGCAGAACTCAACGCGCTCGCCAACTTCGTCGAAGCGCTCAAGCGGATTCACGGAAGGTGACCCATGGGAAGCAAGGCGTTCGAAGAGATTGCGGCCGGGTTGCGAGAGGCGCTCGCGTACGCTCGCGGCTCCAGAATCAAGGCCAGGGTGCACCGGGTCTACCGCCCGAACATTGACGTCGAACGCATGAGGCGCCGACTCGGGATGTCGCAGACGGACTTTGCGATCGCGTTCGGTGTCAGTGTGGCGACCGTTCGCAATTGGGAACAGGGGCGTCGGCGGCCTCATGGGCCAGCTCAAGTGCTCCTGGTGGTGATCGAAAAAGCGCCAGGCGTCGTTCTCGATGCGCTCGGCTTGAAAAAGAGACGGCGGGCAGCCTAGAGGTCGCCGACGAGATGGGCGCGAACCTCGTCGATCGCGGCGCGCGCCGACGTCGTTCACGTCTGGTACCTCTGACCGCGTAAACTGCGCTCGTGGAGCCCGACGACCCGCGGCGCTGGGATGGGTACCTGCGGTACCGAAAGAAGTACCCGAAGTTCCCCGGCGTGAAAGTCTGCGTCGAGCTCCTCGAACGGCCGGGAACGCGCGGCGACTATCTCGAAAGCGTGCTCGGCGACCTGGCTGACCACGTCAAGGTCGCGGGGACCGCCGACGTGGTTGCAGCGTTCAGGACCGCGACGGATGAACGGATCCGGGCGATGCTGCTGGAAATCGTCGCGCAGAAGCCGGCTCCCGACGATCTCTCCGTGCTCGTCGACGCGCTCACGGGCGCCGAATGGATGTTGTGGTTCTGGGCGGCGCGAGGACTCCACCGACTCGGCACGCCCGAAGCGAAGCGGGCGCTCTGGGAGGCGCGCGCACGCCCGTTCGCCGATCCCACCGAGGGCGCCCGCTTCCGCCAGATGCTTGACGACCTCAAGCGGGGTGACTGATGGCCTGCTGACCCCCTTGGCGCCGAGGCGCCCGTCGTGTTAGGGCTATGGCGCTTCAAAGGTGCCGGCATAGCTCAGTGGTAGAGCGACGCTTTCGTAAAGCGTAGGTCCTCGGTTCAATCCCGAGCGCCGGCTCAAGATTGGTCCGGGTTTTGCGTAGCAGGCGCGCGCGATGAGCGGACTTGCGACCTTGGCGGTGACCCTGCTAGCGGCGGCGACCGCGAGCGAGGGCGCGCCTGTGGCCCCTCACCCTAACCCTCTCCCCGCTTCGCGGGGCGAGGGGATCGGAGCGGATGCGCGGGGCGGTGGGGTCGTGCCGCTTGTGGGTGAGCCGGCGGCGGCGTTGCCTGCGGCGGCGCCGCGTGTGCTGGTTTGCGTGCCGAAGGGCAGTGCGGCGCTGGAACCACAGGTTGAGCGCGCGTTTTCGTGGGCGTCGCTGACGACGATCAGCCCCGACAACGTCGCGCGCCGGTTTCCGCCGTCGGCGAGCAGCCGCGCAGTCGCGGAAGACGAGCGCCGCCTCGACGAGCACGTGCGCGCCGCCGAGGCGGATTTCCTGGCGCTGAAGTTCGACGCGGCGACAGCGCGCCTGGACGAATCCGCGAAGATCATCGATCGGCTGCCGCCGTCGGTGCGGCACGAGGCCGCCTACGTGCGCGTGCAGCTCCTGCAGGGGCGCATCGCGCAGGCCCGCGGTGACGCGCACGCCGCGGATGCGTTCGCGCGCGCCGCGGAGGCTGCGGCCGACGTCGAGCTCGACGAGGCGGACTACCCGCCCGCCGTCCGCAAGGCCTACAAGGCGGCACGCGCCGCCGTCCGCGCGCGCCCGCGCCGCACCGTCGAGCTCGCGAGCGAGCCCGCCGGCGCCGAGGTCGAGGTCAACGGTCAGCTCGCCGGACGGACGCCCGCGAAGCTGACGCTGCCGGCCGGGCGATGCTTTCTGTCGGTCACGCGCGCCGGCTTCAAGCCGCATCTCGCGGTCTGTCCGACGGACCGGACGTCGACGTCGGTGACGCTGGAGCCGGCCGCCAAGGACGGCCTGCGCGATCAGCTGCGCGACCGCATCGCCGCCGATCCGGCCTGGTTCCTCGAGCCGCGGCTGCTCGACACGCTGGCCGCC
>DATMZL010000740.1:0-2626 GCA_035607075.1 Polyangia bacterium | reverse complement strand
GGCGGTGCAACGACTCGTTGCCTGCCTGCCAGTCGTCGTAGCGGCCGCGGTTCCACAGGTAGACGCCGAGCGCGGCGCCACCGGCCGCGACACCCGCGGCGCCGGCGACGGTGGCCCACTTGCGGAGATCGCGCCGGGGCGGCGGCAGCGCGGGCGCGGGCGCGACGACGATCGGCGGCACCGCGACGACGGGCGCGGCCGGCGGCGGCGCTGTCAGACCGACCGGGATGACCAGCGTCAGCGTCTGGCGCTCCGACTCGCGCGCGACGACGGTCTGCGTGATGGGCGCGAGCCCGTCGACAGCGACCGTCACGACGTGCGTGCCGGCGGCGAGACGGATGGGCTGGTAGAGCGGCGTGCGCCCGACCTCGCGTCCGTCGATCGTGATCAGGGCGCCCGGTCGGTCGGTCGTGATCGTCAGCTCGGCCAGCTTGGATTCGAGCAGCGCGACCTGCGCCTCGACTTGCTGCCGCCGGCTGAGCGGGACCTGCTCCTGTCCGTCGCGCAGGTACTTCGTCAGCGCCTCGATCGCCTCGAGCGGCCGGCCGAGGGCGATCTGCGCCTGGCCGATGTTGTAGAGCACCGCGAAGTGCGGGCTCTTCGCATAGGCGGCGTTGAATTGCTCCAGCGCGCCCTCGTACAAACCCTGCGCCGCCAGGTCGAGGCCGCGCGCGTAGTGCGCGCGCGCCGCCTCCTTGGGATCGTCATCGGCGGCCCGGCTTGGTGCTGCGATCGCGGACAGCGACAGCAGCACCGTGATGCAAGCCAGGGATCGCACCGGTCACCGACCCAGAAGCACGACGGGTGCCATCACTTGTACGGGTTCTCGGGGTCGAACGTCGCGGCGGTCGGCGCGGATTTCGCAGGTTTCGCCGACGCGCTACCGGTGTCGGGCGCGGCGGTGACGCCGGCCGGGCGCGCCGGACGTTCGCCCGGACGTCCGCCCGGACGTCCGGACGCGCGCGCGGCGACGGTCGGTTTCGTGCTGGTCGTCGTCGCCAGCGCGCTGCTCGGCTTCGTCTCGTCGGCTTCGTCGGCCGGCGCGAGCGGCGGATCGGCGTTGCGCGCCAGCTGCAGCGCCTCCTCCGGAAACCACGCGCCCGTCGGCGGAACGACCATCCCCCAGAGCGGATCGAAGTGGTTCTGCGCGTCGCCGGCGATCCCCCACGGGTTGTACTTCGCGTAGTCCCAGGCGCGCGCGCCGCCGGCGATGTCGCACGAGGCGATCGAGATCCCAGGCGGATGCGTCCACAGATACGCGTCGACCAGCGGCACGCGTGTGTCCGCGGTCGGCCGGATCCCGACACCTCGCCCGGGCGGCATGCACCAGCTTCCGTTGCGGATGCCTTCGACGACCGCGGGCGGCTGGTTGAACGGCGATTCGGCGTAACGCGCAAACGCCAGCGGACCGCGGCCGTTTCGGTTGGTGTTGATGACGAAATGCGTGAGCGCGGAAGACTTCACCGCCGTGTCCACGTGCGCGGCGTACCAGGCGTCGACCGCGGTCCAGATCGGGTCGTCGTTCACGTCCGCCCAAGGACCAGGGCTGGCGCATTCCTTGAAGCGGGGAGCTGGATCGCCGCCGCCCGTCTTCGCGTGCTCGATGCACTTCGCGACCCAGGTGCCGAACTGGATCAGCCGCCGTGTCGGCTGGTAGTGACCGACGTTCAGGTAGAAGCCGGCGGCCCGATCGACACCGGCCTTGGTCAGTCGGTAGGCGGCCTCGCCGACGGACAGCCAGTTGCTGTGCGTCCCGTCCAGGTAGACGGCTGCGTTCGGTGCCTTGCGCGCGAGCGCGTCGAGCGCAAGCGCGAGCTGCCCGTAACGTTCGGACGGCGAGGCGCCCGGCGGCACGATCCGTTTTCCGCCGACGTCGGCGATGGTCGGCTTGCAAGCATCTTCTTCTCCATCGAGCGCCTTACCGTACGGCATCAACCCCAGGCTGTTCGGCTCGAGGATCACGATGGCCTTCTCGTTCCCGATCCCGGTGGCGAAACCTTCGATCCACGCCCTGTAGGCAGCGGTATCGGTCGCGCCGCTCACGCCGTAGCCCGTGCAATCGCGGAATGGATGGTTGTAGGTGACCAGGACGGGCACGCGTCCCTGGCGGGCGCCGCGCGCGACCGTGCTGCGTGCGTCGGCCTCCACTTGTTGCGGCGACAGGGCGCCCTCGAACCAGAACGCCGACGGCGTCGCCACCATCGCGTTCAGCAGCGCAGCGTCGCGGAACGCCCGGGCCTTCGTCAGTGCTTCGATCTGCTGGACCGCGCCCTGCAGAGGCTCGGTGTTGAGAAGGAGCGTGCCGGGATCCAGGTGCGGCCGCGCGCGCGCGAACGGACGGGCCGATTCCGTCGGCGCCGTCGCGCGGCGAACCATGGTCACCGCGACGACGATCGCGACGATCGCCAGCGCGCCCGCGATGGCCGCGCGCACGCCGGCGCGGCGTCGGGGGGCGGGTGGTGTGGATCCGCGATCTGTCGCGACCGGCGCGGCGCGCTCGACGGAATCCTCGGGCGCCAGCAGCGTCGAGCTGAGCCCGCCCGCGTGCGGCGCGGAGTCCTCGGGCGGCGGCGGCCACCGTTCGCGCTTCGCGAACGGCGCGATCGCCAGCGCCAGCTCCTCCGCG
>DATMZL010001189.1:0-2900 GCA_035607075.1 Polyangia bacterium | reverse complement strand
CCGCGGTGGAACGGGCGGCGGCGCGGCGGGCACGGGCGGCGGCGCGGCGGGCACGGGTGGCGGCGCGGCGGGCACGGGTGGCGGCGCGGCGGGCACGGGCGGCGGCGCGGCGGGCACGGGCGGCGGCGCGGCGGGCACGGGCGGCGGTACGGGCGGGACAGGAACGGGCGGAACGGGAACGGCGTGCGTGGAGACGAACCCGCCGGCCGCAATCGCGGCGGCGTGCGCCTCGTGCATCGCGGTCTACGCCACGCCGAACGAAGGGTGCTGCAACCTCGCGACGCTCGATGCGACCGGATTCACGCTGTGCCAGGCGGCCTCGAGCTGCATGCGGACCGGCGGGGCGCCCGTCGGCAAGTGCAACCTGCTTGGTGACACGTCGACCTGCTACTGCGGGACGAACCCGTCGACTTGCGACAGCGGTGACGCCAACGGGCCCTGCCTCAATCAGGTCACCGCCGCTGCTGGTCGCAACGTCACGACGATGACGACTGACACCCCGACGCCATCGCAGGTGGTGCAGCGGTTCGGCGACACGGACTATGCGCTCGGTCGAGCTTCGGTGATCCACTCGTACGCGGGCGCTTTCTGCCCGGACGAGTGCGGATTGTAGGCGCCGGGCAACGACGAGAAGTCGCGAACGATCGCGCAGTTAGCAATGCGACGGAGAACCGCGGCAAACGATACGGAATCGTGACAGAGCGCAACGTCCACCACAGGTATAAGCGCTGCCGATGGAGGGAGTAACAGGAGTCCTGCGCGCCTTCCCTTTCGGGGTCCCGAAACCGCGTCGGCGCGCGAAGGTTGCAGACGGCCTCGCCTCTGCGTCGAAACAGGCTGCGACGCCCGTCCTGGCAGTGTCTCCTGCCATGAGCGAGGTGCTCGCGGTCGTCGCGCGTCTGGCGCCCACCGACGTCACCGTCACGCTCACGGGCGAGACGGGCACGGGCAAAGACGTCCTCGCGCACATGGTGCACGACATGAGCGCGCGCGCGTCGCGGCCGTTCGTCGTGTTCGATTGCGGCGCCGTGCCCCCGAACCTCGTCGAGAGCGAGCTGTTCGGTCACGAGCGCGGCGCGTTCACGGGCGCGCACGCGGAGCACCTGGGCGCGTTCGAGCGCGCGCAAGGCGGCACGCTGTTCCTCGACGAGGTCGGCGAGCTGCCGCTGGACCTGCAGCCGCGGTTGCTGCGCGCGCTGGACAATCACGCCGTCCGGCGCGTGGGTGGTGTCGCCGATCGCCGCGTCGACGTGCGCATCGTCGCCGCCACCAACCGAGACCTCGGCGCGCTGGTGGCAGGCAACCAGTTCCGCCACGACCTCTACTTCCGGCTGGCGGCAGCGATCGTTCATCTGCCGCCGCTGCGCGAGCGCCTCGACGACCTGCCCATCCTGGTGCCGCGCCTGCTCAAGGATCTCGGGCGGGCCGACATGATCGTTCCCGAGGCGACAATCGCCGCCCTGCGCAACCACACCTGGCCGGGAAACATTCGTGAGCTCAAGAACGTGCTGGCGTGCGCGCTCGCGTTTGTCGAGTCGGGGGCGCCCGAACCGCGTCACCTGCGCTTCGTCAACCCGCCTTCCGCGGAGACGGCGCTCGATCGCCTTCCTCTCGGCGGGCATTCGCTGGCGAGCCTGGAACGCGCCGCGATTCGGCAGACGCTGATCACCGCGCGCGGCAACAAGGTGCACGCTGCCAAGGCGCTGGGCATCGCGCCTTCGACGCTCTACGAGAAGCTGAAGAAGTACGGCATCTGATTCCGTCCGCGCGCTGCCTGAATCAGAAATAGCTGCAAACCCGCGCTTCGCGCGGGAGCAGCTAATCCTGCAGCTTCTCAGTGACCACGGCGATGTGTGCGGCGCCGCCGCCGCGCGCGAGGTCGAGGACCTGCATCGCCCGCTCGTAAGAAACGCCGTCCTGCGCGTCGAAGTAGATGCGCCGATCGCCGCGCGCGACCAGCATGCGCTTCAATCGTTCGGGGAAGTCCTTGTCCGAGTACACGTCCTGGTTGATCTGGATGCGCCCGTTCGCGTTCACGGTGACGACGATCGGCGCCTCTTCGTTGGACGCCTGTTCCTCGGTGTTCTGCTGGTCCTTCTGATCCTTCTCGGGGACGTGGACCCAGAAGTGGTCGTTCATCATCGCCGTCAACACCATGAAGGTGATGAGGAGGACGAGCACGACGTCGACAAGCGGCGTCACGTTCATCTCGGGCCGGTGGCGCCCCTTCTTTCCACCCTGGGTTGGGCCGATGTCCATCGCCACGGTCGTGTCTCCTCGTCAGATCAGTTGTGCTTGGCGGCCGTCGTCCCCTTGGGCCCCTCGTTCTCGTCCAGCTTGTGGTTCACCTTCATGGAGACGCCCGGAAATCCGACCTGCTGCGCCGCCCGGTACAAGCGCCGCACGTCGCCGTACTCGGCGCCCTTGTCGCCGCGCAGGACGATCCGCTTGCCCGGCTCTCGCTTGGCCGCCGCCTTCAGCTTCGCCTCGAGATCACTCCAGGCGACCTTGTCGTCCTCGAAGTAGATGTCGCCTTCCTTGCTGATCGACAGCGTGAACGGCTGCCCGCTCGCTTCTTTCTTGTCGTCGGCGTTGACGATGCCCGGAATCTCGATGTTCACACCCTGCTGCAGCGCCGGGATCACGACCATGAAGATGATGAGCAGCACCAGCACCACGTCGACCAGCGGCGTGACGTTCATGACCGGGCGCGCCCGGTAGCCTTTCCCTTTCCACTTCGGCGTCATCGCGTCGTCCGCGCTGTCACGCGGTGGTCGGAACGGCCGCGCGCTCGACGGCGGGGGCATCCTCGAAAGGAGCGCTCGGCTCGATGGCGCTTCGCGCTTCGCCCTCCACCTCGCCGCCTTCCAGCGTGTCGACGAGCTCGCTCTTCGCGTGGG
>DATMZL010000978.1:0-2277 GCA_035607075.1 Polyangia bacterium | reverse complement strand
GAGCGGAAATGCAGGCATCATGCCGTCATGAGATTTGCTTATGGTTCGATACTGGTCTTCTTTCTCGTTGCTTCGTGTGGAGGCGGCGGCGGATCGGATGGTGGCGCGGGCGGCCTCGCCGCTCACTCGGGCGGATTGGGCACCGGAGCCGGCGGCATCGGCGGAGCGACCGGCGCTGGCGGCACGGTCGGCGCAGCCGGAGGAACCGGGACGGGCGGGGCGGGTGCGACGGGCGGGTCGACGGGCATCGGTGGGGCGGGCGGCGCGTGCGCGCAGCTCATGGCGCTCGACCGGACCTGCGTGAGGGACAGCGACTGCGTCGCGGTTCAGTTCACGTCGAACTGTTGCGGCGGCCGGCAGTGGACAGGCGTACCGGTGTCGTCGCAGCAAACGGCGATGTCGCTCGCCTCGGCGTGCGGCAGCTCGTGGCCGCTGTGCGGATGCGCTGACATCAGCATTCGTACGGACGACCGTTCGACCGTCGGCAGCACCATCGGGAATGTCTCGTACAGCCCGGTCGGCGTGACCTGCCAGGCGGGCAAATGCATGACCTATGCGGAGATCTGCGGCCACCCCTGCGCGAGCGGCACGTTCTGCCTGAACTGCGCCGATGCCGGCACCACCGGCACGTGCGCGGTAATGTGCCCATAGTCGCCCGCCTGCCGGAATCGCATCGTCATCCAGCAGCGCGTGCCAAGTTGACAGGCAGGGTGCGTCGCGATGCGCGGCAAGCCCGCGCCCCGCGGTGACTCGGTCCGCCTCGCCCTGGTCCCACGGTTGCAGAGCTGTGCGCCCGGAGATCGACGATGGAGCTCTTGCGCAGGTACGTCTGGGTGGTCGATCTGATCGGGATCCTGGTAGGCGCGGGGATCGCCGGTCACGCCACGGCGACGTTCATCGGCGACGCGCTGCCGTCGCAGGTCGAGCCGCCCGCGCGGCGAAGGCCGGTCTCGGCGCCGCTGCCGCTCGACTTGACCGACGTCCCGATCAAACCGATCGGCGTTCACTACGAGATCTCGCGAAGGTTCCTCGATGAATTGCTCAAGGGAGGCACGATACCGGCGTTGCCGCGGATCGTGCCGGCGACACGGAACGGCGAGACAGTCGGCGTCCACCTGTTCGGGATCCATCGCTACAGCTCCCTCGCCGAGCTCGGTCTCGCCAGCGGCGACATTCTCCTGGCAGTGAACGGCTTTCTCTTGAAGGATCCCGACACGGCGCTGGCGGCGTACTCGACGCTGCGAAACGCGAACCACGCCTCGCTGCTCATCGAACGCGGCGGGCGGCCCATCCGCCTGGAGTACACGATTCGCTGATGCGCTGACCCGGCCGACCGACTACGGCGCCGCCAGGACCTGCACCTGGTTCGTGTACGCCGTGCCGTCCGACCCGGCGACCTTGAACGAGAACCACGCGACGCCGTGGAATCCGGAGCTGGGCTGGAAGTGCGCGGTGTGGCCATCGGACTGCAGCGTGACGGTGCCGTACTGCGCGCCCGACACTGTGTACGTCGGCGACACCTTGCTGAACCCGGTCCCCCACGCCGACAGATCGATGTCGACGGCCGCGCCCGCGCTGGACGTCGCGTGCGGCACCGCCAGCCAGTTCACGTAGTGCTCGATCAGCGCGTAGCCGTCGCTCGCCTTCGTCATGGCGTCGTTGCCGTTCACGTTGGATCCGTTCGCGGACTCCCAGATGTCGGGCATGCCGTCGTTGTCCGTGTCGGTCAGCCGTGTACCGCTCGCGATCGAACCGTAGCCGTTGTTGGGCAGGCCGGTCTGCGTCTGGCTGGTGTAGAGCCCGCCGTCGGGGCCGACGGTGCCGGCGCCCGCGCCCGTCGTGCCCATGCCCAGCGTCATCACCTGGCTGATGATCAGCGCGTCCATCGGATCGCGCGGCAGCGTCCCGGCCAGCGAGATCGCGACGCGCGCCGCCGACGGTGTGTCGAGCGCGGGCGTCGCGTTGGTCTCGGTCGACCACGGCGTCGTCAGCACCGTGCCTTCGCCCTGGTACCAGTACGGCGTCGTCGCCGCGCCGTTCAGCGTGCCGTCGCGGTTCGTGTCCTTCAGGTTGCCCGCGTAGTAGATCGACTGGTTCTTGTCGACCTGATACCAGGTGTTGTCGGTGCCGGTCGAGGCCGGCCCGAAGACGAAGTAGTTGTTCAGGATGTCGTGCTTGAAGTTCGTGCTCGTGTGCGTCGTGTACCCGGCCGAGTCGTTGTAGAGCAGGTTGTTCACGAAAACGGTGTTCACCTTCGCGAGCGGGTTTCGGTTGTGG
>DATMZL010000437.1:0-2372 GCA_035607075.1 Polyangia bacterium | reverse complement strand
CCCCCGGTCCCCGATGCCCCGGCGCCGCCCAACCCGGTCACGCCGCCCGTCCCCGCACCGTCCGTCCCGGCGGTGCCGCCGCCGTCGGCGAGCGATCGGTCGTGAATGCCCAGCACGGCCTGGCAACTTGCGCCGACCAGTCCCAGAGCAAGGACCGCGATCGTTTGACGCGCGCTCTTCACCACGCCGTCCCCACCGCCAGCCCAGCCCATCGGGCCGGGACTATTTCCGGCCGAAGGCGCACGCGCCAGGCGGCAGCCCGCAGGGGCGACGTTTCGTGCCGGGACGTCACCCACAGATACGTCGCAAGACCGGCGCCGACGAGGCCGGCGCCGATCGCGATGTCAGCGACGAGGGCCGACGTGCCGGCGTCTTGGCTCAGCGAGTAACCGCGCGCGTTGCATTTGTCCGCGGGACACAGGGGCTCGCTCTCGTTCCACTTCGACCGCGCGTCCAATCCGAAGTAGACGCCGATCCCCAGCGCCACGACGCTGGCGCCACCGACGACGTACGCGGCCGTCCGGCGCGATCCCCCGCCGCTCGTTCGATCCGGCGCGACGTCGACGGGCGCGGGCGTTCCGGGCGCGACGGGTGTCGCGACCACGACCTCGGGCTCTGGCGGCGCCGGCGCCGCCTGGTTCACGGGGGAAACCGGTGGCGGAGCCGGCTGCCCCGTGCCCGCGGGCGCGGGCGCTTCCAGCTCGGCGATGCGCCGTTCGGCGTCGGGCCTGAGCGCGTGACCCGGCGGCGCCATCCGGACGAAGCGGCGATAGAAGATGACCGCGTCCTTCGCCTCGCCGAGCTGCCGGTGACACTCGGCGATGTTGTAGATGTAGGCCGGATCGTTCTTCTCGACGTGCGCGGCCTTGAACTCCTCGAGCGCCTTCCGGTATTCGCCCACCTGGAAATAGCTCCTGCCCCGCTCGTAGTGGGCGCGGGCCTTCTCGGCATCGGCCGCCGCCGACCGCGCGACGATGAGTGAAAGCAGGATGAACGCGACTCCCAGTCCGCGCACCGCACGCCGCATCGGTGCCACACGATACCGCGGCGCGATGCCGCCCGTCCAACTCGCTCGATCGCGATCAATGTTCCGTGACTGACGCGCCCGCGTCACCGGCGCAGCGCAGCGAGGCGAGCAGCTCCGCGAGGCGATCGTAGTCCACCGGCTTGACCAGGTGTGCGTCGAAGCCCGCCTCCCAGGATCGTTGACGATCCTCTTGTTGGCCCCATCCGGTCAACGCGATCATCGTCAGGTCCCGACCCCACGGCTCTTGCCGGATGCGGCGGCACACCTCGTAACCGTTCAGGCGCGGCAAGCCGATGTCCAGCAACACCACGTCGGGATGGAGACGCTCCGCCGCCTCGATCGCCTGGAAGCCGTCGTGAGCCGTATGCGTCTCGTGCCCGCCGAGGTCGAGCAGCTCCGCCAGCGACGCCGCCCCGTCTTGGTTGTCGTCGACGATCAGGATCCGTCGCGGTCCCTGCGGTGCCAGCGCCTCGACCGCCGCGGACGGCTGCGCGCGGGGCGCTTCTGACAGCGTCGGCAGGCGAACCTCGAATTCGCTGCCGCGCCCGAGGCCTTCGCTGCGCGCCGTGACCGTCCCGCCGTGCATCTCGACCAGCGTCTTCACCAGCGTCAGACCGATCCCCAGGCCGCCCTGCGCGCGTTCCAGCGACGTATCGGCCTGCTGGAACATCTCGAACACGATCGGCACCTGCTCGGCCGCGATGCCGATCCCGTCGTCGCGCACCCGGATCACCGCCTCGTCCCCCTCCTGCGCCAGCGTCAGCGAGATGAAGCCGTCGCGGTCGGTGAACTTGCACGCGTTGTTCAGCAGGTTCCCGAGCACCTGGGCCAGCCGCGCGGGATCGCCGGCCAGGTACACCGGACGCGCCGGCTTCGTGATCGCCAGCGTCTGATTCAGATTGCCGTAAAGCGCGCGCGTGGCTTCGACCGCCTGGTCGACGATGGGCCCGAGCTCCAGATCCTGCTTGCGCAGCTCGATCTTACCGCGGCTGATTCGACTCATGTCGATGAGGTCGTCGACCAGCCGCACCATCTGACCGACCTGCCGCTCCAGCATGTCGAACATCGGACGCGGCGCCCCGCCGTCGCCCGCGCCGAGCCGCATGGCGCGCACCGCGTTGCTGATGGGCGCGAGCGGGTTGCGCAGCTCGTGCGCCAGCATCGCCAGGAACTCGGTCTTGCGTCGGTCCGCCTCGGCCAGGTCAGCCTCCGCCTGCCGCTTTCGGGTCACGTCGCGCACGATCTTCGACGCGCCCACGATGTTGCCCGCTTCGTCCCTGATCGGCGAGATCGTCAGCGACACCCAGATGCGCTGGCCGTTCGCTCGGACCCGCTCGGTCACGAA
>DATMZL010000900.1:0-3452 GCA_035607075.1 Polyangia bacterium | reverse complement strand
GATCCGTGCAAGCCTGTCGAAGACCGCGTGACCGATCTGCTGTCGCGCCTGACCTCTGACGAGAAGGTCAGCCTGCTCTACGAGAACCAGCCCGCGATCACGCGCCTCGGGATTCCGTTCTTCACGACGTACACGGAAGGGCTGCACGGCGTCGGCTGGTCGAAGGTGGGCAATACCTCTCAGGCGCGCGTCGTCGCGACGCAGTTCCCGCAGGCGTTCGGCCTCGCGCAGTCGTGGGATCCGGATGCGCTGCGCATCGTCGGCGACACGATGGGCGTCGAGTCACGCGTCTACTACGCGCGCTGGGCCGATCCCAACCAATGTTGCACCGGCATCGTCATCCGCGCGCCGGTCATCGACCTCGGGCGCGATCCGCGCTGGGGGCGCACCGAAGAGTCCTACGGCGAGGACCCGTACCTGGTCGCCGAGCTGGCGAAAGGGTTTCTCTCGGGCCTGCACGGCGGGAAGCAATATGGCGGCCTCCAGACCACGGACGCGCCGTATCTGATGGCGGCGTCGACCTTGAAGCACTTCCTCGCTTACAACAACGAAACGAACCGCAACAAGAGCGATTCGGCCGTCGACGACAGGAACCTCTACGAGTACTACCTGGCGCCCTTCTACGAAGTGATCAAGGCGGGCAAGGCCGACAGCCTCATGACTTCGTACAACAAGATCAGCGGCGATCCCGCGATGATCTCGCCGCGGGTGAAGAGCCTGCTCATGTCGCAGTGGCAGTTCGACGGCATGGTCTCGACCGACGCGTACGCGCTGAACGGACTCTATGCGTCGAGCGGCCACAACTACATGGCGATGGGCTGGTCGTACGAGAAGTCGGCGGCGGAGGTGATCAAGAGCGGCCAGCTCCTTTGCGGCGGCAACGTGACGAACGGCAAGCCTGACGACGTCGAGGCGTTGCGGCGCGGGGTCCAGATGAGCCTCGCGACCACCGCGGACCTCGATTTCGCGCTGCGTGGCAGCTTGCGCCTCCGCTTCCGTCTCGGCGATCTCGATCCGAAGGCCCGCGTCCCGTACCGGAACCTGACCGGCAACGAGAATCCGTGGAACACCGCTGAATACAAGGCGCGCGCGCTGGACGTGTCGCGCCGGACCGTCGTCCTGCTCAAGAACGCCACCAACACGTTGCCGCTGGACAAGACGGCGCTCAAGAATGTCGCCGTGATCGGTCCCCGCGCGGATCAGATCATCCGCGACTGGTACGCGGGCAAGCCGCCGTACACGGCCGTGACGGCGTTCGCCGGGATCAAGAGCAAGGTCGGCACGGGCGTCACGGTCACCGTCGCTATCAGTGACAACGGCGGCGCCGCCGTGAACGCTGCGCGCGCGGCGGACGTCGCGATCGTCGTCGTCGGCCCGCATCCGATCTGCGGCAACCCCGAAGACACCTGGGCAGCGTGTCCGGCGTCGTCGATGGGGTACGAGGGCCGCGAAGGCTTCGACGCCGACCGATCGCACATCGGCCTCATGCCCGATCAGCAGGCGCTGGTCCAGAACGTGTTCGCCGCGAATCCGAAGACGATCGTCGTCTTGCTGTCGGGCTACCCGCAAGGCGTCAAGTGGATCGCGGACAACGTCCCGGCGGTGGTGCACATCGCCAACTCCGGGCAGGAGATCGGAACCGCGCTCGCCGACGTCCTGTTCGGCGACTACAACCCCGGCGGGCGCACGACGATGACCTGGTACGCAGGGGAAACGGACATCCCGACGACGATCCTGGACTACGACATCAAGAAAGGGACGACGTACTGGTACTACAAAGGGACGCCGGTGTTCCCGTTCGGGCACGGGCTCAGCTACAGCACGTTCAAGTACGAGAACCTGTCGCTGTCCGGAACGAGCGTGTCGATGAACACCTCGGTGAATGTCAGCGTCGACGTCACGAACACGGGGACGCGCGCGGGTGACGAGGTCGTGCAGCTCTACGTCGCGTATCCGCAGTCGACGACGTTGCCGCGCCCGCGGCAGCAACTGCGCGGCTTCAAGCGCGTGACGCTGATGCCGGGACAGAAGCAGACGGTGACATTCCCGCTGGCCGGGAGCGGGCTCACCTACTGGGACACCACGGCGAAGGCGTTCGCGCTCCAACAGGGGACGGTGCAGGTTCAGGTCGGATCGACGTCGAAGGACATCCGCCTGATGGGCAATCTGAGCGTCACGCCCTGACGCGCGCCGCTCCCGAGCGACCGCCCTCAGTGACGGTAAGTTATCGGATCGAGGAGCGCCTTCCAGAAGCGGCCCGTCGCCTCGGCGCCTTTGCTCGCCGTGACGAGCCACGCCGCACCGTTCGGATCAGTCAGTAGGTCGGGGCCCGCGGTCGCGCCGGCGCCGATCAGCGCCCCGGCGGAGACGCGCTCGACGGCGGTCGCGAAGGTCGGAACACCGGTCGCAACGACGGCCACCTGATCGGCCGCTTCCGGCAGGTCCCAGATCTTCGGCTGCTTCGCGGCGATCCACTCGCCAAGGGCGTTCGATGGCAGGTCCGACAGACGCGAGTCGGGGACATCGGTGAGCTGGTCGTAGAATGCGCTCACCTGCACGAAACGAAAACGCGCGGTGACGATCGCGTCGGCCCAGGGATCCATCTCGCCGTTGGGGGCCGCCATCGCGCCGCCGGATGTCGTCGTCGTGCCCAGCGATGCGACGACGACGACGCGCTCCGCGACGGTCGGGTCGACGAGGTACGCGTCGGCGACGTCGGTCAACCGACCGCCGGTCGCAACGACGAGCGGACGATACGAGAGGCTGAGGTGTGCGGACGTCTCCACGATCAGACGCGCGCCTTCGGATCGGTTCGGGGACGTGTCGTCGATCTGGCCGCTCGCGGGACGGACGAGCGCCGGCCCGATGCTCGCGGTCGGATCGGGGAGGGCGCCGAGGCCGCTCGCGCGCGCCGCGGCGATCAGCCCTCGCCAGCCCGCGACGTTCGCATCGATGTCCGGCCAGTTCGGGCCCGTGCCGACGACGATCCCGGCGAGCGCCGGTCCGCCGGTGTTCGCCAGCAAGATTGCGTACTCGCCTTGCCAGTTGTCGTCGGGACCGTCGTTCACCAGCAGGATCGGATTGCGCTCGTCGACGGGTAGGCGTCCATGCGGAACGGTCGAGCCGAGATCGCGGCTCTCCATGCAGCTCATCGCCAGGAAGGCGAGCGCCAGCGCGACGGATCGTTTTTCATTACAAAAACGGAGCACGAGTGCAGTAGGGGGCATGATAGCAAGGGACCGGGTCAAGCTTTCCGCGTTTATGGCGGGGGCGCTGCTTGTTGCGGCCTGCCAGCCCGGAGCGGGTGACGGCGGCACGGCGGGGACGGGCGGCGCGAGCGGCGGCGCGGGCAAGAGCGGCGCGTCGGGTGCCGCCGGCGCTGCGGGCGCAACCGGCGCTGCGGGCGCGACGGGTGTTGCCGGCGTCACCGGCGGAGGCGGCGCGTTGGGAGG
>DATMZL010000841.1:0-2009 GCA_035607075.1 Polyangia bacterium | reverse complement strand
CGCCTATCTCGCGCACCAGCTCGACCGTCGCCGCCGCCGTGCCGCCCGTCGCGAGCAAATCGTCGACGATGACGACGCGCGCCCCTTGCACAACCGCGTCGGCGTGCATCTCCAGCGCGTCGGTCCCGTATTCGAGGTCGTAGCTGCGCCGCCGTGTCTTGTGCGGCAGCTTGCCCGGCTTGCGCACGGGAACGAACCCGATGCCCAGCGACGCCGCGACGGGCGCGCCGAAGATGAAGCCACGCGACTCGATCGCGACGATCAGCTCGGGCCGCTGGCGGACGACGACCTCGGACAGCAGATCGATGGCCGCGCGCATCGCCGTGCCGTCGCCCATGAGCGGCGTCAGGTCGCGGAACAGGATGCCCGGCTTCGGGAAGTCGGGGACGTCGCGCACGCGCGCGCGCAGCAACGCGCGCCGCGCGTCGTTCTCGGCGGTGGTCACGACGACGGGCCTTTCGTGGGCTGGGACAGCTGGGGAAGGAAGCCCATCGGGTTGCGGGGGATCTGACCGGACCGGACCTCGAAGTGCAAGTGGGGACCGGTGGCGCGGCCGCTCTGCCCGACCAGTGCGATGCGATCGCCCGCGCGCACCGGCTGCCCCGGCGTCACCAGCAGGACCGAGTTGTGGGCGTACACGGTCAGCAGATCGCCCGCGTGCCTCACGACGATCATGTTGCCGTAGCCGCGGATGCCGTTGCCGGCGTACGCGACCCGACCATCCGCGGCCGCGAAGACCGGCGTGCCGACCGGCGCGGGCAGGTCGATCCCCTCGTGCGGCCGCCCCTCGCGCGTGCCGAACGGCGAGCCGACGACGATGCGACCGCTGGCGAGCGGCCAGCGCAGCGCCGCGCCCGACAGCGCCAGCGGCGGCAGCGCGGCACCATCGTCTGTGGACGCCGCAGCCGCTTGTCCCGGCGACGCGAGCACGAAGATCACCCGGCCCGGGCGGGCGTCAGCGGCGTCGGCGAGCCCGTTGATCTCGATGAGATCGGCCATGGGTACGTCCGCGCGCTTCGCGATCTCCTCCAGGCTCTCGCCGGGCGCGACCACGTGCCAGCTGCCAGCGGGGCTCGGGCCGTGAAGGGGCGTGCGCCCGACGAGGTGGCAGCCCGTCAGCAACAGCGCCGCGAGCGCGATGGCGCCGCGGTCAGGCCGCCGGCTGGCCGCCGCCGACGCCGAAGCGGCCCTGCAGGTCGACGTAGCGGCAGCGGGTGTCATAGGAGGTGACGTAATGGTCGCCTTGCCGGCGCACCACCGCCAGTTCTTGCTCCTCGGGCCCACCGACCGGAATCACCAGCCGCCCGCCCTCCGCCAGCTCCGAGACCAGCAAGGCCGGGATGCGGGGTGCGCCCGCGGAGACGATGATGACGTCGTACGGCGCATGGTCCGGCCAGCCGCCGCTGCCGTCGAACGACTCGACGGTGACGTTGCGGTAGCCGGTCTCGGCCAGCGCCTGGCGCGCGCGTTCGGCCAGCTGGGGGACGATCTCGATAGCGAACACCTCGGCCACCAGCTCGGCGAGCACGGCGGTCTGGTAACCGCTGCCGGCGCCGACCTCGAGCGCGCGGTCGGTCGGGCGCGGCGCCGCCAGCTCCGTCGCGCGCGCCACCATGTACGGTTGCGAGATCGTCTGACCGTACCCGATCGCCAGGGGCCGATCCGCGTAGGCGTGCGTGGCCAACGCCGGATCGACGAAGCGGTGTCGCGGCACGGCTCCCATCGCCTCGAGCACACGCGGATCGCGGATGTCGCGGCGGGCGAGCTGTTCCAGGACCATGTCGCGCCGAAGACTCAGAAACGTGTCCTCGGCGTTGTCGCTGGCTGCCCCGCCGCCGCTGCCACTGCCGCCACGACTCCGTGAGTCGTCCACGCGCTAACTCTTAGCGCGTTCGATCGCCTCGTGCACGAAATTACCCACCTGCCAATCGACGAGCTCGCCGATGAGCCGGGTGTGGGTCAGGTCCAACCCCAGGGGCGTCACCGACGCGAGCCCCTCGCGCACCGCG
>DATMZL010001040.1:0-3640 GCA_035607075.1 Polyangia bacterium | reverse complement strand
CGCCAAGGTCTCCGGGTTGAGCGCCGACGAACAGCTGACGCGCTCGGGGACGATCCTCGGGACGCCGGAGTTCATGGCACCGGAGCAGGCCACCGGTGGCCGCGCCGATCACCGCAGCGATCTCTACGCGGTCGCCTGCGTCGCGTACGCCATGCTGTGCGGGCGCCCGCCGTTCGTCGACAACTGGCCCATGCGCGTCGTCATGAAGCAGGCGTTCGAGGCGCCGGCGCCGCCGTCGCGGCTGCGCCCGGAGCTGGCGCGCGCCGCCGGGATCGATCGCTTCATGGCCCGCGCGCTGGAGAAGAAGCCCGAGAACCGTTACCAGTCGGCAGGCGAGATGCGGGCCGCGCTCGACGAGCTGGCCCGCGCGCCGGTCTGACGGTCAGCGTTCGAACGCGATCGACAGGCCGACCACGTCGCGACCGACAAGCGGGACGACGGTGCCGCGCGACCGTTCCCCCCCGGCGACGACGCGCGGCTGATTCAAGATCAACAGCGCGACGCCGCTCGCGATCACGGCCCCGCCGACGGTGAACAGCGAGACGGCGACGACGTTCTCGGTATGGGCGCGATCGCGCAGGTCGCGCACGGGCTGCGACAGCGATTGGGCCGCGCATCCCATGGCACACTCGTTCCGGACGCCCGCGTCGTACGCATCGAGGTTGTGCTTCACGTCGAGCATCAACGGGATGCCGGCGAGCGCAAGCAAGGCGCCGCCGCCGACGACCGCCCACGGCTTCCAGACCGGCCAGCGGCGGACCGTGCGGGTCGGCAGCGTGCCGATCTCCTGCAGCGAAAGGGTCTCGACGGCCGGTTTTCCGGGCAGCAGGCTGAGGGAACGCGTCTCGGTCAGGAAGCCAGTCTTGCGCGCGACCAGCTGGTGCGCGCCCGGCAGCAGCCAGCGGGTCGCCTCGCCCGGCGCGTCGAACAGCGTCGCGCCGTCGAGGGTGACGCTGGCGCCCGATTCCGTGCAGGCCACCTTGAGCTCCGCCAGCTGGCCGCGCAGCAGCTTGCGGTAGGTCAGCGCTTGCTGGTGGGTCTCCGGATTGAACGGCGCCGCGCCATAACGCAGCGCGATCTCGAGGTTCTCGTTCGCGGCGAGCGGCTGGTCGAGGTTGATGAGCGCGACCGCCGCGTTGTACCGGATGGCCGGGTGATCCCAGACCTTCAGCGCGTCGCGGTACCGGGCCAGCGCCGCCGCGTGCTGCGAGTTCTCGAAAAGCTTGTTTCCTTCCTCGAAGATCGCGAGAGCTTGCTTCTGCGCGTCATCGCCGATGCCCGTGGCCCAGGGGCGATCGGTTGCATCTGCCGCGGTTTCGGCTCGTGCGACCGACGACAGCGCGAAAAAAAACAGGGCGACGACGGTAAACGGTTTCGAGATCACGGTGAGCTCCGGAAGGATGGTAAACCCGCAGGGGGCTGATGGCTGCCGAACTCGAGGGGATAACCAAAAATGATCCCGCGGCGTCGGTGAAGGCGCCGGCTGCGTCGGTTGGCGCGACGCCGTTCCAGCCCGGCGCGCAGATCCGACAGTACGAGATCATCCGTCAGCTGGGGCAGGGCGGCATGGGGACCGTTTACCTCGCGCGCGACGTGCGTCTGGGACGGCGCGTGGCGATCAAGGTGTTGCTCGCGCGCTCGGCGACGCTGACCCGCGATTTCCTGCGCGAGGCGCGCGCGACCGCGAGCTGCGAGCACGAGAACATCGTCGTCATCCACGAGGCGGACGAGCACGAGGGGACGCCGTACATGGTGCTCGAGCACCTCGAGGGTTCGAACCTGCGGCAGGCGGCCGGCGGGCGCAAGCTGGCGCCCGCGCGCGCCGTGGAGCTGATCGTGCCCGTGGTCCGCGCGCTGGTCCGTGCGCACGCGCGCAACATCGTGCACCGCGATCTCAAGCCCGAGAACGTCTTCGTCACCAATGGGGGCGCGGTGAAGGTGCTCGACTTCGGTATCGCGGCGCTGCACGCCGAGGCCGATCTGCAGGCCGCGGGCCGCGGAAGCCGTCAAGCGCGCCTGGGCGGCACGATGGCCTACATGGCGACCGAGCAGTTCGAGCCGGGCGGCGCCGATCAGCGGTCGGATCTGTGGGCGGTGGGGGTCCTGCTGTACGAGCTGCTGACCGGGCAGCACCCGGTGCAGCCGCTGACGCAGGAGGCGTTGCTCCGCCACGCGTACTTCCCGGACGAGCCGTTTCCCCGTATCCGCGACGAGCTGCCCGATCTGCCGCACCGGCTGGCGGACGTCGTCGATCGCTGCCTCGAAAAGCGAAAGGAGCGCCGCATCGCCAGCGCGGCGGAGCTGCTGGCCGCGCTCGAGCCGCTGTTGCCGGGACGAACCGCGCGCGCGATCGACGCCGCCGCCGGTCCCTTCCCGGGACTGGCGGCGTTCCAGGAGAGCGACGCCGATCGCTTCTTCGGCCGCGGCGCGGACGTCCTGCAGGTGGTGACGCGCCTGCGCGATCATCCGGTGGCGGCGGTGGTCGGCGCGTCCGGCGTCGGCAAGTCGTCGTTCGTTCGCGCCGGCGTGGTCCCCGCGTTGCGCGCCTCGGCGGAGAGCTGGGAGGTGCTGGTGGTCCGGCCGGGGCGCGAGCCGCTGCAGAGTCTCGCCACCGTGATCCTGCCCCTCGCCACCAACGGGAACGGCGCGCCGGCCGCGGACGGGCACGCGCAGCTGGTTCAGAAGCTGCGCGAGTCGCCGGGGCACCTGGGCGCCCTGCTGCGCGCGCGCGCCGCCCAGCGGCGGCAGCAGCTGGTGCTGTTCGTCGATCAGCTGGAAGAGCTCTACACGCTGGTGCCCGACGAACGCGAACGGCGGGCGTTCACCGCTTGCCTTTCGGGCGCGTCCGACGACGCCGCGGCGCCGCTGCGCGTGCTGGTCTCGATCCGCTCCGATTTCATCGACAGGGTGGGTGAGGATCGCCGGTTCCTCGACGACCTGGTGCGCGGCATTCACTTCTTGCAGCCGCTGCCGCGCGCCGGGCTGCGCGAGGCGCTCGAGGCGCCGATCATCCAGGTCGGTTACAGCTTCGAGAGCGACGCGCTGCTGGGCGAGATGGTCGATTCGCTGGCCGCGACGCCCGGTGCGCTGCCCCTGCTGCAGTTCGCTGGTGCCAAGCTGTGGGAGGCGCGCGACGAGCGGCGCAAGGTCCTGACGGCCGACAGCTATCGCCAGATGGGCGGCATCTCGGGCGTGCTCGCCCAGCACGCCGATCGCGTCGTCGACGCCCTGCCACCCGGCCTGCGCGGCGCGGCCCGCGGCCTGTTCCAGCGCCTGGTGACCGCCGACGGCACGCGCGCGATCGTCGACGTCGCCGAGCTGCCGGGCCTGACCGCCGACGCGGGGGATGCGCGCGCGCTTGTCGAGCACCTCGCCCAGGCGCGGCTGGTGGTGGTGCAGAACCGCGCCGACCAGGGCAGCGCCACTGTCGAGCTGGTTCACGAATCGCTGATCAGCGGCTGGCCGATGCTGCGTCGCTGGCTGGACGAAGGACGCGAGGACGCGGCCTTCCGCGAGCAGCTGCGCGCGGCCGCGAAGCAGTGGGAGGCGCGCCGCAAGCCGCAGGGGTTGCTGTGGCGAGGCGAGGCGATGGATGAAGCGCGCTTGTGGCGGGCGCGTCATCCTGACCGGCTTCCCGATC
>DATMZL010000903.1:0-5956 GCA_035607075.1 Polyangia bacterium | reverse complement strand
GAGCGGCGGCAGCATGAACCCGGCGTCGATCTTGATCAGCTCCCCGAGGGCCTTGACCGTCACGAAGAAGTCCTGGATGTTCAGGCCCGGGGCGTTCTTGTCGGTCGCCATCGTGTCCGAAAGGTCCAGCTTGAACAGGTTCGGGAAGTCGACCTGGAAGAAGTACTCGAAGTATTTGTGGAGCGTCCCGCCGACCATGAATCGGGCCCGGCGCAGGAACAGGTTCTTGGTCATCCCGTCGGCGTCGGTTGAGCCCGCCATCTCAAATTGCGGCTGCGCGAGAATGCCGAACTGGATGGTGAAGAGTGGGGGCGGCGCGAACGGGACGTAGGGCCCGGCTTCCGCGACCGCCGGCTCGGCGAAAGTCGTCTCGACGGGCTCGGCGGGCGCCGCCGGTACCGCCGCCTTCGCCGGCTTGTCCGGCTTCTCCGGCCTGGCGTCTTCGCCGGGTTCGCCGCCGGAGTCGGGCGTCTGCGCGGATGCGCGCAGACCCGGGAGCAGCAGCCCGGCGACAGCGAGTGCGACGAAACCGAGTCTGAATTGCGCGTGGGGAGCCGCCGAGCTTTGCTCGGCGCGTACCATCGTGGGAGGTTCGGAACCCTTTGAGGGTTCCGAGATCAATTGTTTGCTGCTCCGCAGCTGGATCCTCATCGCTTGCCTGCCGAGCGCTTCGTTGCCCGTCGTCGGCCGAGGACCACAGCGGCGATTCCCGCCAGTGCGAACAGGTTTGCCGCGCCCGACGTGTTGGTCGCCGCGCACGCGCACTCAATCGGACAAAAGGTCATTCCCAGAAATGGGTACGACCCCTGAATACCTTCAGTGGCTCTCGGAACCGTTCGTGTGGCTGCGCGCGAAGGTCAAAAAGCGCCCGGCCGGGAATGGGAACCCCCGAAGGATTCCTTCAGTGCCTTCAGTGCCCGGTGTGGCTGCGGGCGAAAGAAAGGAAGCGGCCTTCCGGATACTCGCCTTGATAGACGTGAGCGAGCTGCTCGCCCGCCGCGCGATCGCCGCGCGCGTCGGCCGCCTCGATCGCCAGGACCAGCGCCTCCTCGCGCAGTGCGCCCCGCGGATGAGCCGCGAGGTAGCGCGCCAGCATCATCCCGGCGCGCGCCGGATCGTGCTCGCGCCGCAGCGCGATGAGCGCGTCGAGCACCTCGCTCCGCTCGCGCGCGACCGCCGCCGCGTTCACCGGCGCCGGCGCGGGGCTGGCGGGCTTTCGCGGCGCGACGCGCGCCGGCGCCTTCGCCACGGAGCTCTCGACCGCGTCGGCGGCGGCGATCTCGACCGGCGCTGCGGGCAGCTTTCGCGGCGCCAACAACGCGCGCGGCGGCGACGTCGACCGGGCAGGCGGCGCCGCGGGCTCCAGCCGCGGCGCGATCCAGCGCTGCGCGATCACGGCGCCCGCCGTCCCCGCCGCCAGCGCGACGGCGCCGAGCACCGCGAAGCGAAGCATGAGGACCCCACGGCCGCGCGAAACCTTCGCCGACGCCCGCTGGATCGAAGCCCAGACGCGAAGCCGCGCTTCCGGCGTGACAGGCGTCGGCGGCGTCCGCTGCAGCAGCTCGACACCCTCGCGGAACAGCGGGTCGCCGCGCAGGCCGCCTTCGCGATCCACCACGTCGCGCAGCCGGTTCATCGCGCCGGTCCCTCCGCCGCGCGCTGCTTCTTCAGCAGCCGCCAGAATTCCTTCCGCGCCAGGTGCAGGCGCGTCCACACGGTCCCCAGCGGAATGTCCTGGATGCGCGCGATCTCCTCGCCCGAGTAGCCCTCGATCTCGAACAGCACGAACGCCGTCCGGAGCTTCTCGCTCATGCCCCCCACCAGCGTCTGCAGGAACCGCCGGTTCTCCGCCTCCTCGTAGCGCGCGGCGGGCGACGGCGCGGTCAGCTCGACGCCAGCGACGTCGATGTCGCGGCGCCGCATCACGAGGTTCTTGAACCAGGCCCGCCGCCGGTGATCGCGCACGGTCAGCTGCGCGATCCGGTACAGCCAGCCCGCCAGGTTTCCCCCGTCGAAGCGATCCAGCTTCCGCCGGACGACCAGGAAGATCTCCTGCGCGAGATCCTCGCTGTCCGAGCTCGGCACGCCCAGCGCGTAGATCCACCGCACGACGTCGCCGAACCAGCGCTCGTAGATCTCGCGGAACCGTCCCGCGCGATCGTCGTCCTGGCGCGGCCGGGCGGCCGGGCCGTGCGACGGAACCACTGTCAGGACAGGGCGGTCCCGGTGTCGCTGGGGGACCGTTGTCTGAGGGCGCATCTGCAACAATTCCTCGATTGATGGGAAGCTGGGGCTGGAACCTTCAGTTGCGCGCGGCGCGGCTGGGGGCTCGGTCAAGCGCGGGGAGCCAGTTCACCCAGAGTCCCACAAAGACCGACCTCTTTACCGGCGCGCCAGATATGAGCAGAGGCCGCCAGAAATGAGAAACCTGCCGACTCAGCCGTGCGCGCGCTACGCTTCGCGCAACGCATGAAGGTCATCGGGATCTGCGGCAGCCTCCGCGCGACGTCGTCGAACGCAGCGATCCTGCGCGCCGCGGCACGGATGGCGCCTCCCGGAATGGAGCTGGTTCCGTACGACGGCGTCGCGCAGCTGCCGCACTTCAGCCCCGATCTCGACGTCGAGCCGTTGCCGGAGGCGGTCCGAAAGCTGCGCGAGCAGATCGCGGGCGCCCGCGCGCTCTTCATCTGCAGCCCGGAGTACGCGCACGGCATGCCGGGCTCGCTCAAGAACGCGCTCGACTGGCTCGTCTCGGCGCTCGAGGCGCTGGATAAGGTCGTGCTTCTTTTCAGCGCCTCGCCGGGAGGCGCCGCGCACGCGCACGGGCAGCTCGCGGAGGTGCTTCGCACGATGAGCCTGCGCGTCGTCGATGGCGGCGCTCACGTCTTCACGCGCGCGCGGCTTGACGCTGACGGCGAGGTGTCGGACCCGGCGATGCTGGCCGCGATCTCCAAAGCGCTGGCCGATCTCGCCCTTCATTCCGAGGCCGAGGCCGAGGCCGAGGCCCAGCCGTAGAGCCGGTAGCGATCGAGCTCGACCACGGTCGGATGGGCGGCCTCGATCCACGCGCGCGCACGGCGCCCGCGCGCCGACGATTCGATCAGGTAGAGCGCGTCACGCCGGATCGGTGGAAGCGCGATCAGGAACCGCTGCCGCTCCAGCGCCGCCGCGAGCGCGTCGCGCTGCGCGCGGTTGCGCGCGAGCATGTCGTCCAGCTCGGCGACGATCGATTCGTTCGCGATCATCCACGCGTCGACGCCCGCGCAGCGATCGTACCGGGCGATGTGGATGTCCGTGTAGATCGGCCGCCCGCGCCACAGCGGATTTGCGCGAACCGCCGACATCACCTGGTGGTCTTGCAGGTGCTGCTCGCGGCCGAAACCGGTGAGTGTGAGCGCGGCGATCATCGCCAGCGCCTGGACGGCGACAAGCCACGTCGCTCGGGTCGGCGGCACGCGCCACGACGCCGCCAGCAGCGCGACCAGCGGCAACGGCGCCACGTGGTAACGCAGCGATCGATCGACGGCGACGCCGACGTCGTATGCCGCCAGCCCGATCAGGATCAGGTACGTGCCCGCGACGGCGACGAACAGCGGCAAGAGCCGGCGGTCGTTTCGGTCCCAGCCGAGAACGCCGACGAGACCGAGCACCGAGAAGTTCACCGCCGCCGACGTCAGGATGAAGCCGGCGACCTGCCACAGCGTCGGGCTCGCGTAACGCCGGACATCCGCGGGCTGCGACCGGTTGGAGAGCGTGTGCAGCAGCCAGAGCACGTCGCGGTGATAAAGCGCGCCCGCAACGACATAGGCGATCGGAAACGCGAGCGCGGTCGCCGCGAAGCGCGCGTCGCGCCGGCGCCACAGGTCGAAGCCCAGGATCACCGCCACCGCGAACGTCAGCTCGAAGCGAATGAACGGCAGCGCGCCGAGCACCAGCGCCGCCCAGACGCGCCGCTCGCCGGCGTAGAGCCACAAGAACAGCGCGAGGAAGAACGCCCCGTCCGAGTTCGCGAAGCCGCTCGCCGACGCCACGAAGAAACCGACGCTGGTGGCCAGCGCCCAGCCGGCGAGGTTCGGGCTGGGCAGGCCGAGCCGCCGCGCCGCGGCCACCACCAGCGGGATCGTGGCCGCGCCGATCGCCGCGTGCGCCGCCAGGTACGCGGCCGCGCCCGCCCGCGCCGGTAGCGCATAAAGGATGGCTAGCACCGCCTTCGCCTTGAGGAGGAAGAGCACGGCCAGCGGCGCCGAAGGCAGCGCCGCCGCCATGTCGAGCGTGAAGATCCCCTCGTCGTGCAGGAAGCGCAGGCTCGCGCCGCAGGCCGCCGCGCCCCCGAGGAACACCAGCGCGGCGACCGCAGGGGCGGCTCGGTGTGCGATGACGAAGCGGCCGGCGGGCAACCGCCATAGAATACACGCGCACGATGTCCGCTCCGCGCACGGCCTCGGTCGTCACCAACCTGCGCTGCAACCAGAACTACGTTCACTACGATCAACAAAACACGACCAACGATCCACGCATCATCCACACCGATACCATACAGACCCGGATCACAACAACGCTGACGGATGGCGCCCGCGAGATCAGGTTCACGGGCGGCGAGCCGACTCTGCGCCGCGACCTGCCCGCGCTGGTCGCGGCGGCGCGCGGCGGCGGCGCCGAGACGGTCGCGATCGAGACCAACGCGGCCCTCGTCGACGGGGAGCGGGCGACGGCGCTCGCGGCGGCGGGCCTCGCGCTCGCGCGCGTGAACCTGGCCGGCACGTCCGTCGCGCTCGACGAGGTGACGCGCGATCCGGGAGGCTTCGCCGCGACCTGCGCCGGCATCGACGCGCTGCTCGCCGCCGGCGTCCAGGTCGAGGTCGTCGCGACATTGATTGCGTCGACGCGCGCGTCCTTCGCCGCGCTGCCGGCGTTCGTCGCCTCGCGCTGGCCGGCGGTGCGCCTCATCGAGATCATCGTGCCCACCACCGGGCCGGCGCCGGACGAGCTGGTGCCGTTCGCCGAGGCAGCGGCTGCCGTTACCGCGCTGGAGGCGGCGGCCCGCGCCGCCGGCGTTTCGGTGCGCATGAGCCCGGGTGACGGCATCCCGCCCTGCCTCTTCCCGCCGACCGCGCGCCTGCGTCACATCTATTCATTCACCGCCGCGACCCCGCCACGCGACGGATACGTCCACCCGCCCGCGTGCGGCGAGTGCCTGATCGCCGATCGCTGCCCGGGATTTCCGGCGGCCGCCCTCGCCCGCCGCGCACCGCCGGCGCTCTCGCCAATCCGCGAGGACCGCGACCGCCGGCGTCTGACGTTGGTGACCAGCGTGCCCGAACAGATCGCGCGCGAGCTGGTCTCGCACAGCGCACGGTTCAGCAACGGTCGACCGGTTCGCGACGAGATCGTCCGCGTGAACTTCCACTGCAACCAGGCCTGCAGCTTCTGCTTCGTGTCGACCCACCTGCCCGCCGCCGGCGAGGACGACGTCGAGGCGGCGATCCGCGCCGCGGGCGCGCGCGGCTCGCACATCGTCCTGTCGGGCGGCGAGCCGACGCTGAACCGCCGCCTGCGCGACTACGTCCAGCTGGCGCGCGAGGCCAGCGGCGAACCGCCGACGTTGCAGACGAACGCGATCCGCCTCGACGACCGCGCGCTCGTCGACGCGCTGGTCGCCGCCGGCTTGGGACAGGCGTTCGTCTCGCTGCACGGCGCCACCGCCGAGATCTCGGACGCGATCACGGAGGCCCCCGGCACCTTCGGGCGCACGGTGAACGGCATCGACAACCTCGTCGCGGCCGGCATCCCCGTGGTCCTGAACTTCGTGATCTGCGCGGCCAACCGCGCGGAGACGCCGGCGTTCGTCCGCCTGGTCGCGGCGCGCTGGCCGGCGGCGCGCATCAACTTCTCGTTCGTCGCGGCGTCGACGGATCTCGTGCCGCGCGACCGGCGTCTGATCCCGCGCTACTCGGAC
>DATMZL010001477.1:0-4014 GCA_035607075.1 Polyangia bacterium | reverse complement strand
GCCATACACCCGGAGGCGGCGTCCAGCCGCCTTTCTGCTAGTCGTTCCTGGCGTGCGGCCAGTCGCACCGGCTGGGCTCACCCCGGACGCACGCCCGCTCCCCGTCGCGGCAGCGCGAGCAGTTATGGTCGCGGAACATCGCATCCCGGTGGACGTAGCCCGCCGGCACCTTGAAGGGATTCGTCTCGGGCTTCCACTCGATCCGAGCGTCGCGCGAGTCGTCCGGGTCGCGCAGCCAGATGTAGCCGTCGTTCATCATCCATCTCCGTTCAGTATCCAGTTCGCCGGGAACGCCGCCTCGGCGTCGAGCAGTGCCGCAATCTTTGTCGGGAACGGCCCATGCTCCATCGTGACGTTGCTGCCATCGTGCGGCGGCAGGGTGTAGGTATAGTACCAACCGACCTGAGTGGGGTCGTTGGTCTCGTTGAGGCGGTCGTCCGGCGCGTCGACCTTGCTGACGTACCAGAGGTCTCGCATTACCACGGTCTTCGTCATGCCTTCCTCCCCTTCTTCCGAAGTTCCGCCCGCCGCTGGGCATATGCCTCCTGCGCCGCCGTCCGTTTGATCGGCAGCAGCGGCAGCCACCCCATGCCGTTGACCCACTCCTCGTCGTCCCACCGGACCGACCCGTCGTCGTTGTACTCCGAGTCGTCCATGTCGAGCGACGAGTAGGTCCGCCGTGCGGCCGTCACCCGCGCGGGCGAGTACGGCATCGTCCACGCATACGTGTTCGAGTACCACCGGCCTCTGTGCCACAACCCTCGGTACTCGCCCACGATCCGCGGACGCTCCTCGCCGGCCGTCCACAGCGCGAGCTTGTTCCCCGAGCCTATCTTCGCGGCCAGCGACTTGTGGAGCTTCTTCGTCACCTTCCCCGACCGCCGCTTGCGCAGCGCCGGCTCGAGGTGATCCGCGATGAAGCACTGCGTGTCGCTGAGTTCGGCCGTGTGCCGCCACTGCAGCACACCGTTGTGGAACACGAGCGTCGTATCGTTCGCCACGAATGGGTGGCACTGGGCCGGCGCCACCGGGCCGGACGTCCGCAGCCGCCAGTGGAGCACGAGGTCGCCCGTGCTCGTCTCGCGCAGCTCCTGGTAGCGCTCCCACTGGGCGTCGAGGCCGTCGAGCCCCTTGGCGTAGCGCAATTCACCGTCGGCCGCGCCGATCCACGCCGCGCCGAACCCGTGCGGGTTGCGGCGGTGGAAGTCCGCGAACTCGGGCCGCGTGAACGGTTCCGCGTCCTTGGGATGGTATATCAGCATGCACATGTTATGGGGACCTCCCCTGGTTGAGGTTTAGTTCAGCCGCCCAGCGCTGCCGCGCGGCACTCATCTTGCCAATCTGCGGCGTAACAGGCGACGGCGAGGAACTCAGGATGCTCAGCCATCCTATTTATGGCTAACCGTACTTCGACGTCCTTGTCGATGCACAGATCGCCCTGCGGGTTATCTGCCGGGAACCGCCAGGAATTGTTGGCGGTTTGAAGATTCGTCGGGGTGAGTTTCACTTCTTTCCCTCCCTGGGCTCATCAGCGCACGCCTGACGTGCGGACGGCGCGGTCCTCCTTGCCGCGCCCGTTTCGCCCTATTCCGGTGCAGTATATCCATTAGCTGTTTTGAAGGCGGCATCCCATCCTTCCAGCCACCGGGCGCGTTCGGTAGGGGTCAGCGGCTCATCGCAGAAGACGTCGGGATCCTCGCGACCGCAGCCGTTCATGAAGGCATTCCAGCCTTGTGTGTAAGTATCCATTCCCTCACTCCTCGATCAGCAGTCCCACGGCCAGCAGGCAGCCGATGAACTCCTCGGCGCTCGCGCACGAGATGCGCTTGCCCGTCTGGAGACCCGCCCGCGCGGCCATCTGCCGCATGAACTCTGCGTCGGTCGCGCACGGCGACCGGCTCATCTTGTGGAGCTCGCGCACGAGCTCCGTCGGCGTGCCGCCGCGCAGCACCTCACCTTCACGTGTTCTCATCAGTTCAACTCCATCTGTCGCTCGGTGAAATATGCCCGTTCGCTCTCGACCGCCGAGACCAGGCTTAGAAGTCCCTCCAGCGTCGCTGGAGCGCTGTCGGTCGGTGGCCGGCTAACTACCGGCGTCGACCCCCTTGCGGCCTCCCACTCTCTTCGAGCGCGTTCTACGGACGTATTGTGTTCGACCTCCATCCGCCGGACGGTCTCGCGCCACTCGGCCATGGCCGCCTCGCGTCGTGCTCCCTCTTCCGGAGTGGTGGCAACGGTCGGTGCCGTGGAGCGGCGCACGATTAACAACTCTCCACGATCGGCGAAGTATCCCAGCCAGCTGCTCTGGACGCTAGGAAAAGTGCGCCAGATCGTATAGAGGTCTTGTCCGGGATGGCGACACGCTTCCAAGCGATCGTAAGTCCGTGAGCCCGGACGATGGCCGTTCGGGGTCACCGACACGACGACCATGTCTCGCAGATCGTAGGAATTACTCCTTGCGAACCGCGGAAGATCGGAGCTCAACAGACGTCTGCCGCTAGCCAGGTCGCGCTCGCGGTCGGGGAACCGCGGCGGCGTCGGCCTGAGCGGCGCTGCCGGCGGCACGAACTCGCCGGACGAGCCAGCCCGCTCAGTGTTCCGCGCGGCGTGAGCCACCATCCTGAGGCACAGCTTCACCCAGTTCTCGATCTTCTGGGTGTTGGTCGTGCCTTGGTGCTGGCGAAACTCGACCGTGCCGTGCCGGATGTAGGCACCGAGGTTGAGCTTGCTGTAGTGGCGGTCGTTGCCGCTACGGCTCAGACCGTAGACCCGCAGCAGTCCGTCGATTGTCGTGGCGTTCTCGGCGTCGCGCGGGAACGTGATCGGGCGGCACATCGGGTTGTTGCTCTCCCGACGCGACCGCGCCATGAGCGAGTCGAAGACCGGCTCGAACTTGGAGTAGGTCTTCAGGAGCTCCTTGAAGAAGCCCAGCCGCTCGAATCGCGCCTGCGAGCCAAGCTGCTCATAGTCGCTGTCACGCACGCCGACGTGGACGTGCGTGCCGCAGCGCCGGTCAACGCTGCAGCCGAAGTCGGAGATGACTTTGGCCGCCTTGCGCAGCGTCTCGAATCCGGCTTCGCCGCGCATCAGGATCTCGCGCGACGGGGACACGATCTCGGCGTTCTCATAGCCGATCGTCGAGTCGGTCGTGATGCGCCAGTATGGCACGGCGCGGTGGGTCAGCGGGTCGTGCCGTGCCGGTAGGCCAGCTGCATTGAATGCCGCCGCAATCGCGTCGCGGCCACGCTCGCCGTTGTTGTCGCGTGGGAGGATAACCTCAAACTCCACGCCGAAAGTCAGTTCAGTTATCGGGATCGGTTCGGTCATAGGGAACTCCCCTGGTTGGACCCATATTCTAACCCATTTGCCGGCGAAAGTAAATTCGCTGTTGCCCGCTCAGCGCCGCGTGGAGGCTGGGTAGATGCTGAGCTCGCGGCCGTGGCCGCGATTGTTTCACCAATCAGCGCGAACCCTGCCGCGCCAGTCGGTGAGGTATCGGTTGACGATCTCGCGTCGCAGCGCGAGTTCCGAGTCCGACCTGCGCCGACGCAGGCTCGGCGTGATCCGGCAGATCAGCTGGAAGACGGTCATCGGGTTGCTCCGTATATCGCCTGGACGTATGTGGCCGTCTCGGTGCGAACCGCGCGGCCGTACGCGACGGCCGCGTCACGCAGCGCGCAGCGCAGCGCGCAAGCCTCGCGATCCTTGAGCGGGATCAGCCGCTCTATCTCGGTGAAGAGTTGGTCGAGTGCGTCTGTGGTCATGGAGATGTACTCCTGGTTAGAAGCGTCTGGCGCTTCGTACATGGCCGCGCGGTGGCGGCCATGCGGCGAAGGGTCAGCGGGCGTCCATCTCGTCGACCCAGGCCTGCTGCGCAGCCTTGAGCCGAGCGAGCGCGGTGTTTGCCTTGGCGGCGATGTAGAGCAGATTGCTCTCCATCGCGCTCCATTCCGCTCGATCGCTGTTGTGAAGGAGCAAGTCGCTCGCCGCGGCGATCTCGCCGATGCGCGCGTC
>DATMZL010000888.1:0-4468 GCA_035607075.1 Polyangia bacterium | reverse complement strand
CCCTCGTCGCCGCGCACGGCGTAGTAGTTCGACAGTCCGACGTACGCCGTTGGATCGTCGTCGAATCCGTCGCCGCCGTCCGCGATCAGCTGGTTGGGCGCGACCTGTTTCAGGAACGTCGCCAGCTCGGCGACCGCGTCGGGCAGCTTCGTCGTCCCAACACAGGTCGAACAGCGCAACTCGTTCCCGATCTCCCACGCGAGGATCGCGGGCTCGTCGCGGTACGCGACGCCCGTGAAGATGTTCACCCGCGTCGCGAGCATGTACGCGTAGTCCTTCCACCACTGCTTCATCTGCGCGTTCGTGTAGAAGTCGTCGTGCGCGTACGTGCCGCCGAACGTCGCCGACGCCCACGCCGCGTACGCGGGCAGTCCGCCGTACTCGCCCCAGTTGTTGACCAGCGGCAGGATGACGCGAATACCGCGCCGCTTGGCCTCCCACACCGCCTGGTCCAGCCCGCGCAAGCCCTCCTCCCGGAAGCCCTCCTGCGGGCTGCGCCGGATCGACGACGTGTCCTTCGAATCGTTGAAGGCCCAGATACGCGCGACCGGCAGCGACAGGCAAACCAGATCGTCCAGCACCTCGCTCACCGCCTGCAGCGCCTGCGGATCCTGATCCTGCTGCGCGTACGACAACAGCTGCTGCAGGTAATAGAGGTTCGTCCCCGTCGACCGGAACGGCGTCACCGAATCGAGCAGCAGCGCGGCGTCGCCCCGCCCGACGAAGCCCGAGATCGGCGGCAGCGGCGGACAGCCGGTGTTCATGCTCTCGTCGATCTCGACCGGGTTGGGCGGCTCGACCTCGGGCTCCTCGTCGTTGCAGCTGCCGACGACGAAAGACAGAGACAGCAGCGCGATGGCGAGGGCGCTGCGAAGCGCTCCGGACGTCAGAGCAGCGTCCCTCCCAGGATCGCCGCCGCGGCCGTGAAGTAGATGACCAGCCCGCTGACGTCGACCAGCGTCGCGACGAACGGCGCGGACGCGCTCGCGGGGTCGAACCCGAGCCGCCGCAAGATGAACGGCAGCATCGATCCCGCCAGCGTCCCCCACAGCACGACGCCGACCAGGCTCAGCGCGACCGTGGCCGCGATGCCGACGTAGTGCGGCCCGTAGGTGTGAAACAGCGCTTCCCACAGCACGATCCGCACAAACCCGATCACGGCCAGCACCATTCCCAGGCCCAGCCCAGCCAGGAACTCGCGCCGCACGACGCGCCACCAGTCGCGCAGCCGGACCTCGCCCAGCGCCATCGCCCGAATGACCAGCGTGGTCGCCTGCGATCCGGAGTTGCCGCCGCTCGAGATGATGAGCGGGATGAACAGCGCCAGCACGACCGCGCGCGCGATCTCCTTCTCGAAGAAGCCCATCGCGCTGGCGGTCAGCATCTCGCCCAGGAACAGGACGCACAGCCAGCCGACCCGCTTGCGGATCATGCGCGGCATCTCGATCTCGAGGTAGGGCGCTTCCAGGGCCTCGACACCGCCGACCTTCTGCATGTCCTCGGTGGCCTCTTCGCGTACGACGTCGGCGACGTCGTCGGCGGTGACGATGCCCTTCATGTGGCCGGCCTGGTCCACGACCGGCAGCGCCAGCAGGCGGCTCTGCGCGAACTTGGTCGCGACAGTCTCCTGGTCCATCTGCTCGGGGATGGTGGTGACCTGCGTGCGCATGATGTCGGAGACGCGCGCGCGCACCGACGCGTTGAACAGCGCGCTGAACGACACCACGCCCTGCAGTCGCTGCTCGGCGTCCAGCACGAACACGTAGTAGATCGTGCGTGTCAGCTCGCGCATCTGCTTGCGCACGTAGCTGATCGCTTCGTCGACTGTCATCTCGGGGCGAACCCGGACGTAGCGCGGGTTCATCAGCCCGCCCGCGTTGTCCTCCGAGTAGGCGAGCAGCGCCGTGACCTCGCGGCGGGTCGCCTCGTCCAGCAGCGCCAGCATCGGCTCGCGCTTGTCGAGCGGCGCGCCCTGGATCAGGTCGGCCGCGTCGTCGGGCGGCAGGCTGCGCAGCCACGACCGCTGCTCGCGCGCCGGCACGCCCAGCACGATGTCGGCCTGATCGCGCGCCGGCAACCCGAAGAACAGATCCTCGGCCTCGTCGCGCGGCAACAGCAAGAACGCCTGGACGCGGTCGGCGTGCGCCAGCAGCGGCCAGATCTCGCGTATCTCCCCCAGCGACAGCGGCTCGCGATCGCCGGCGGCCGCCGGTGTGTGAGGCGTGTGGGGCGTCGGGGGCGGGGGCGACCCTGCTTCCATCACATCCACATCCTCAACGTATCACCGCGCGTGCTCGGGGCGGTATTCGCAGGCCTCGTAGAACTGCCGGCCGAACGCCGTCACGTACAGCGCCGTGCGCTGGATATCCGCGACGACGCGATTGTCGTCGCCGTTCGCGTGCGCGCTCTCGAGCTCGGGGATGCGCGCCTCGATGCGCGCGATCGCCGCCTGGACCTGCGGGTGGCTTTCCAGCGGGCGGAAGCTGCGCGTGTCGTCGGCGATGCGCACCGGGCGGACCTCGACCAGTCCCAGCCGGCAGAGGTTGTCGATGTACATCGCGACGCGCTCGGGCTGCTCGCAGCCCGCCTGCGTCGCGAACAGGCTGAAGTACCGCAGCTCGGTGGACAGCCGCTCGCCGAACCGATAGCGCGCGCCGACCGTCAGCAGCGGGTAGGGACCGTCGTGCTGGAACGTGCTGATGATGCGAACCTCGTCCGGCGTCAGCTGGCGCAGCACCGCGAGGAAGGCCGGATGGACGCGCGCGGCGGTTTCGCCGTCCATCGCCGCCGCCAGCAGGTTGAGGTAACGCTCGCGCATCGTCGAGCCGAAGCGCACGCTGCCCGCGAGCGCCTGGGCCGCGAACGCGAGCGCGGGCGCCCGCCGGCGGCTGCCCGGGATCGCGGTCATGCGTTCGCCGAGATCGCGCAACGTGCCCGGAACGCGGGTCGCGATCTCGGGCAGCTGGCGCAGCGGCGCGACCGCCATCATCGCCATCGCGCCGAGGCCACCGCCGATGCCGCCCGGTCCACCCGGCTCCCGGCGGAGGACGAGATCGCGGATCGCGCGCGTCGCATTTCGGACCGCTTCACGTTCTCTGCCGAAGATCATCGGCAGGAGGTTACCCGATCTTGTGCGAGCGATCGCGAGGATCTACGAGCGAACGAGCTACCCGATCGAGCGCAGCGGGGGATCGCGGTCGTCCGACACGATCGGCGCCGCCGCGGGTGCGGGCGCGGGCGCCGGTTCCGCCCCCCCTTCGATGAAGGTGAGGCTCGGCAGCTGCGGGATGCGGCGGGCGACGGCCCGCCCCGACCACCAGCCGGCGATGCGCGGCCAGAGGGCAAAGATGACGACGGGCAGGAACACGGCGACCTCGATCGCGACGTTCGTCAGCCCCGGCAGCGACAGCAGCGCCAGGCCCCGCGGGGCGTCCGGAAAGATCCGGATCGGCGACATGAAGCGGGCCGCCGAGAACGGCCACAGCAGCGGCAGCCCGCGACCGCCCGCTCCCAGCACGTCGAGCACCGCGTGGCTGGCCACCGCGAGGGTGGTCGCGAGAAACGTCCGCAGCACCGGCAAGCGCCGGGTGCGGGCGAACAGGGCACCGACCAGGCCGATCGCGACCGCCAGCGGCAAGGAATGCGAGGCGCCGCGGTGTCCGCACGCGCCCGCGTCGCAGGTGCCCAGCGCCACAAGCAGGACGTCGGCGTCGGGCAGCAGCGCGAGCCCCGCGAAAACCAGCAGCGTCACCCAGGAGCAACGGCGTCGCGGCGGCGCACCTTCCGGTCCCGGCTTCGATCCCGTTCCGCCCGTTCCGTCCCTGTCGCCCCCCCCATGCAGTCGCCCGGTCAGCATACCGACGGCGACGTGCCCGAAGCTCGCCATGGATCAAATGTGAGTCGAGTTTCCGTCGGCGGCCAGCCCGGACTCGTGAACGTTCGTGCGTCGGGCGTGTGGGCGAACGCCTACCGGAGCGTGACGGCGTCTTGACGCGACCGGGGGACCGCCCCGATCGTCTGATGTCGCGTGGGGGAGGGACGGCTTCGCCGGCCCGAGCCCGCCGCGGGAGGTTCGGAACCCTCCCAGGGTTCCGACGTATACGGGTAAAAAAATCGCGAAGATCGGCCGACGTCATCGTGCGTCTGACGGCCGCCTTTCCGCTTTTCCCTTGGGGGGTGATGACATGCGCAGGCTCTTGTCGCTTGGTGTCGTTGTTTCGTTCGGTCTCGCCGCACAGGCGGCTGACGCTGCCCCCGCCGCGGCGTCGCCGGCCGGCCGGACGCCGCTTCCCGCGGCGGTGCCGGAGGTGCTGCGGTCGTGGATCCCGTGGGTGATGCACGACCACGAGCCGGAGCTGTGTCCCAGCCTGGCAACGGATCATATCTGTGCATGGGGCGGGCGGCTCGAGCTGTCGCTCGCGGCGGGGGGCGGGCGGTTCTCGCAGACCTGGGAGCTGTTCGCCGACGG
>DATMZL010001069.1:0-3062 GCA_035607075.1 Polyangia bacterium | reverse complement strand
GGTGACGATCCCAAAGGGTGCCTCCCGCACGCGGCGGATCAGCTTCGCCGCAAGAATCGACGTTGCGGTCTTCACATCCTCGGGGATGACCGCCCACCCGAACTGGCCGGTCACCTTCACCGACTGGTCGAACCCAGCCGGGAGCCACCGCCCGGATAGGGTCCGCACCAGGATCCGCTCAAACGGCCGGAAGTCCGCGACGGCGTTGAGTGGGTCGAGGACGAAGTCGGTTCCTTGCGTCCACGTCTCCGTGAATGTGCCGGTGTTGGCGCGGTCGATCGCTAGGGTGGTGAGGACGGCGAGTGGGTCGATCTCCAACCGGCGGAAACTCGTCGGGGTGTAGTAGCGGACTTGGGTGGCGTCGGCGTCGAGGTAGAAGCGTTGTCCGGTGGCGGCGTCGATGCCGCGGCTGGCCGCGTTGACCGCCAACGTGATGTCTGCGTCGGCGTAGGTTTGTCCGGTCAGCTCGAGCGACGATTTGAGCTGTTCGAGCTCGATGTAGGCGGCGGGGGTGGCGGGTGCGTGGGCGCGGAACTCGATGACCGCCTCGGCCATGTCCTGCGTCTTGCCGGCAATCGTGACTGTCCACCAGACGAGGTATTGGCCTGCGGTGTCGACGTCGATGGCGGCCCAGTCGTAGCGGACGGTGCCGGCGGGCGCGCTGACGATCGTCGCGGCCGCGTTCACCTTCAGCGTGCCGGAGCGAAGTGCCCGCATCTTGAACGTGACGGTGGCGGCGGAGAGATCCACGGGGGTGCCAGCGGCAGTCGTGATCGTCTCGCTGATGCTCGGGTTACGGTTCCCGACGAACCAGAGCGGAGCAGTGGTCATTAGGGGTTCACCGGCACGAGGGTAATTGTCGGCTGCGTGCCGGTAAATGTCACCTTGATGAGCGCATCTGAGGCTAGAGGCCCGATTGACTGGCCGAACCCGGCAGGTAGCGCACCCGATCCTTGCGTCAAGAAGTTCGTGTAGGTGGTGCCCCCGTCGGTGGAGTAGTCGATCGCGGTGATCGCTGTTCCCGACCCCTGCGTGAACGTCGCGCTCGCGTCCCAAACCGTCCCCAATTGCTTGCCCGTCGCGGTAACCAGCCCCGTGAGTCCGACTGGGGCGGGTGTGGTCGCCCAAACGTTGTTCTTCATCCGCGTTTTGGGTGCCATCCCCGCCGATGAGTTGTCGAGCTCGAACGTCGCGGTGAGTTTTTGAAAGTCGCAGTTCTCGATCGTCGCCGGAATCTTCGCGAAGGTGATGTTCGCCCCGACGAACGTGATCCCCCGCGTCTGCGGAGCCGCCTCTACAAGAGGCACCATCCGGCGGATACGGCAGCCAACCAGTGTGGTTGTGGTATTCCCCATCCTGATTAGGCGGTGGTTGCCGTTCAGGAACGACGTGAAGTTCGACACGGTGAAGAACCCATCAATGTCGAGGTAGATGCCGCCGCCGGTCACCTCAACATCCACCCAGGTCATCGTCCCAGAACCCTTGGTGTACGTCGAGTTGACATAGATGTCACGGAACTTGATGAACACCGGACTCGTAGTGCCCGTATTTGTCAAGATCCTGAACGGCGTGAACGTGGAGTTGTTGGAGTTCGTTCCTGTCAGGAATGTCACCTTGAACCGTTCTATGTCTAGGTAAGTCGGGGCCTGCGGGCTGGGCAGTCCACCAGTGTCATCACGATAGATCGCACCACCCAGCAGCGTTCCGGTCGCGTTGTGGATTGAGAGGTCTTTCATGTACTCGCAGTCGAGGATCTTCACGTGCGGAAGCGCGATAGTGCTCGCCGAGGTGCGGATCGACCACCCGAACGAGTTAGCCGAAGCACTACCTGCATCAGTGACCCTGGACGAGCACTTACGGAACACGACCGATTGCTCACCGGGGTTTGTCTGCTGGCTAAAAAGCGTGACGAAGAAGTTAGAACCGAGGCCGTTGTCGATCTGTGTGCGCTCCACCAGGCAGTCTCCGATATCAATTTCGAGGCCGGCATCTCCGCAGCGGTTCCCGTAGCAGTCGATGATGTGACCGCCGCGGCCGGTTGCGTACCCGCCGATCTGAAAGTTGTTCGACGCCCCGACGAGGTTCGGTGCGACTCCGGTGTCGTGGTAGCAGCGGGAGATCACCACCCGGTCGATGTCAACCGGGGCGTTCGCTGATGGGTTCTGCCCCGCAACGACGACTCCAGATGCTCCACCTTCGAGCCTCACGTCCTCAACGAGAATGTCTTTGATCGTGAAGTTGCCGACTGCGGAACGACCTACGACGAACCACACCCCGAGCCTGTTGTTGGTACCGACCCCGGCCGGATCTGTGTAAATGTTGATCGCCCGGATACGCCGAACCGCAATCGACTGAAGGTTGATGTCGGTCATCTGGGTGCCTGGGGATCGTGTGCCGATGATGACGTGCTGAATCCCACCAATGTTGTTCGCGTCTATGGTGAGATCCGAAATTTCGATGTTCTGGAATGTGTCACCGGCGGCGGTCTTGTTGAAATCGAGGAACCGTGGGGCTGCGGCCGTGAGTTGGATCGTCGCTCCTGGAGCTCCGACGATCTTGAGTTGGCCGGTAAGGTTCTTTGGTAGGGCGGGGACCGATTCCCAGACCCATGTGCCGGGGGGGATGATGACGGTGCCGCCTGCGGCGCCGAGCGTCGCGATCGCGATGGAGAGGTTGTTTCCGGGTGTGGTGGCTGGTCCGCTGGATTCGATGCCGGGCATTAGGTCAGCTCCTCACGATTGATCCGGTGTCGGTGGGTCGTAGCGTCCAGGTTCGTCTGGGGTGCCCGTGCCGATGCCGCCGGCTGGGGAGCCTTCCCCGGTGCCACCGCCTGGGTGGGCGCGGCCGAAGAACGCTGTGATGATCCCGGCGCCACCACCTGAGATGAAGCTGGTGACGAGCGAGGCCAACCCGGCGACCGACGCGGAGAGCGTCTTCGCGACTTGTTTCGCCAGCGATCCTGTAACGACGACGGTGGCGGTGAGCGCTTTCAGGATCACTTTGATCGACTGGAGCGTGGCGGTCGCAGCAACGGTGGTGGCCGTCAGCGTCTTGTTCGTCTG
>DATMZL010001534.1:0-6905 GCA_035607075.1 Polyangia bacterium | reverse complement strand
GCCTCGTGACGGGCATGACCACGTCGGGCAACTTCACGGGGCGGCGGCGGATCCTGATCATCGAGGACGAACCGGATCTGGTGCGCGGCCTGCGCGCTGCCTTGGAGTTCGAGGGCTTCGAGGTGTTGTCGGCGGGCCAGGGGCGCGAGGGCGTCCGCTTGCTGCGCGAGCGCGGGTCCGACCTCGTGCTGCTGGACCTGATGCTGCCGGACGCGAACGGCTTCGCCGTGTGCGAGGAGATCCGGTCGACGCACCCGCTGGTGCCGGTGATCATGTTGACGGCGCGGTCGCAAGAGACGGACAAGATTCGCGGCCTCGACGCGGGGGCCGACGACTACGTGACCAAGCCTTTCTCGGTCGGCGAGCTGGTGGCGCGCATCAACGCCATGTTCCGGCGCCTGCACCGCGTACCCGGCGCGTCGAATGAGCGCATCGAGATCGGCGGGGCGGTCGTGGATCCGCACAAGCAGGAGCTGACCCGCAAAGGCAAGACGCACACGCTCTCGTTCTACGAGGTCGAGCTGCTGCGCCTGCTCTGGGAACGGGCGGGGCAGCCCGTGACGCGCGAGGAGATCCTGGAGAAGATCTGGGGCGTGCCGGGACACGCGGGCACACGCAGCGTCGACAACTTCGTCGTGAAGCTGCGCAAGAAGATCGAGGAGGACGCGGCCAAGCCGCGTCACATCGTCACGATCTACGGCACCGGCTACAAGCTGGTCGTGTGACCGCCAGTTAGCAAAGACGATTTGCTTGATTGCTCCCTGATCGGCCGCAGTTTGCGGCAGCTCTGTGCAATTGTTTGCCGGGGCTATGTGTTCGCTTGCGTCACGCGCCGGCCGGATGCATTGATGATCGCGTGCTTCGAGGAATCCCGCGCGCGGGCGCTCTGACGGACGTACCAGAGCGGGCGAGCGACGACGTGCCGGCGCCCGTCGGGCGGCTGACCGTCGAGGAGCTCTACACGCGCTTCGCACCGACGATCTATGCGCGGTGCCGGCAGATCCTTCGCGACGTCGCTGCGGCTGAAGATGCGACACAAGAGGTCTTCTTCAGGATTCAGGACCACCTGGCGCACATCGATGGCACGCGTCCCGCGCTCGGATGGCTTTACCGCGCGGCGACCAATCATTGTTTGAACGAGGTCCGCAACGGGCAGACGCACGCGGTGCTGCTCGCAGCGGTGCCTCACCCGTCAGGTCCCGATGTCGAGCAACGTTTCCACCAACGCGACCTGGTCGGGCGCTTAATCCGCGACCTTCCGGAAGACCTGGCGTTGATTGCGTGGCTCTATCACGTGGACGAGCTCGACCAGGCCGAGATCGCGGAGATCTGCGGGGTCTCGCGCCGGACCGTCATCGCGCGCCTGCATCGTTTTGCCGAGCAGGCGCGCATATTTTTGCAGAGCGGTGAACGATGATTGCCGATAATCGGAAATCCGAGCGGCATCTGTCGTCGTTCCACGTCGAGCTGCTGCGCCTCGGTGAGGCGTCGACGGAAGAGCGGGCCTGGATCGAGCGACATCTGAAGGGATGCCGTCGCTGTTCTGAATTGGCGGTTGCCTTCCAGTCGCACCGTGTCGAGTTCGGTGGGCGTCGCGCAGCGGTGGGACCGTCGCTTCCCACGACGACGCGCGCAGCGCCCGGGTGGCGACGAGCGGCGCGCATCGCGCTGGGTGTTGCGTTACCGGCCGCAGCTGCGGTCGCTCTGATCATCAGCGCGCAACGCCCGCGCGATTCGGAAGCCGAGGTGGCCGAGGTGGGCGAGGTAGGCGTGAAGGGCGGCGCGGGCTTCACGATGGTCGCGCGCCGGGACGGGCGCGTGTTTTCAGTCGAGCCGGGCGCAAAGCTACGCGCGAACGATCAGATCCGGTTCGTGGTTTCGCATTTGCGGCACCGTTACGTGCTGATTGCGTCCGTCGACGGGGCGGGGCGCGCAAACGTCTACTTTCCGTACGAGGGAGCGACGAGCGAAAACGTGGGGATCCGAGAACGCATCGAATTGCCAGGCAGCATCGTGATCGACGGCAGTCCGGGCCCCGAGCGATTTTTTGCACTCGTTTCTCGCGAACCGCTGCAAACAACTTCCGTCCGGCGTGCGCTCGATGCTGTAGGAAAGGAAGGCACGAACAGCATCAGAAATGCGAGCAGGTTGGATGTTGGCGCCGACGAACAGGTGTCGATCCTCGTCGAGAAGGACGCACCGTAAAATCGCCGCGGCCGCGGTTCGCGGCGCGAGCGCGCTCGCGTTGCTGGTCGCCTCGGCGCCGTCAGTCGCGCGCGCGCATGGTGAGCAGGGTGACGAGGTGGTCCGCGTCGCCCTGCTGGTAGCGAACAACGACGGCAGCGGCGCGCGCGCGGCCCTTCGTTACGCCGAGGACGACGCCGCCGCGCTCGCGAAGGTCCTCGTCGAGCTCGGCGGCTTCCGCGCAGACGACGTGCACGTCGTGCAGGGGCAGACGCTGGCGCGGGTCCGAAGCGTGCTGGATCTGATCCGCAAGCGGGTCACGGCCGGGCAGGCGGCAGCGCGTCGTATCGTCTTGCTGTTCTACTTCTCGGGCCACTCCGACGGCGAGGCGCTGGAGGTTGGGCGGGATCGGTGGTCGTTCGGCGACGTCAAGCGCCAGTTGCAGGAGCTGGGCGCCGACATCCGCATCGTGGTCGTCGACAGTTGCCGGAGCGGCGCGCTGCTCGCTCAGAAGGGCGGAACGCCGGGCCCGACCTTCGACATCCGGTTCACCGACGATCTGGCGACGACCGGTGAGGCCGTGCTGACGTCGAGCGCCGCGAACGAGCTGGCCCTCGAGTCGCGCGAGATCCACGCCTCGTTCTTCTCCCACCACCTTGTGTCCGGACTGCGCGGCGCCGCGGACTCCTCCGGTGACGGCCGGGTGACCCTCGGCGAGGCGTACCGTTACGCGTTCGACAACACGCTGCTGGCGACCTCGAACACCCTCAGCGGGCCGCAGCATCCGGTCTACGACTATCGGCTGACCGGCAAGGGCGAGCTGGTGCTGACCGACGTCCTCGCCCGCGGCGCGACGCTTTCGCTGCCCGCCATGTTCGATCGCATCCTCATCGCGGACGCCACCCGCCAGCACCTGGTCGCGGAGCTGACCAGCATGTCGAACCGGCGGATCGCGCTGCCCGCCGGCCGGTACGTGATTCACGCGCGGCGCTCCGGACGCGCGCGCGAGGGCGAGATCACCGTCCACGACGGCGAAGCGCGCGAAGTGACGTTGCGCGATCTCGTCGCCAGCGATCGGCCCGCCGCCTTCATCAAGGGCGACGATCCTGTGATGCTTCAAGCGGCGGGCGCCGGTCCGCGTCGCGTGGACGTCGCGGGCGGCGTCGGTGTCACGCGCGGCGCCGCCGATGCGCTGCCGTGGCTCGCGACGCTGCGTTTGCAGACGACATGGTCGTCGGCGACCGGAAGGCTCGGGTGGTTGGACCTGGATCTCGCGGGCGGGCACGCCCCCGGATTCGACGAGCGCGCGGCGTATCTGGGAATCGGCTACGGGCGTCGATTCGATCGCGGCCGGTTCGGCGTGCGCGTCGGTTGGCGCGTGACCGGCGGCCCCGTCGCGCAGATGCTGGACCAAGGGCGAACGTTCTGGTCGGTGGCGTTCGGGACCGGCCCGTCGGTCGGTGCGACGGTCTCGCTGGTGCCGCGCTGGCTCACGCTGGGCGCGTCGCTGCAGGCGGACGGCATGGCGCTTCGCCGCGACGGCGGGTTCGAGATCGCGTTCTGGCCGGCAGCGGCACTGACCGCGGGGGCGAGCCTGTGACGCGCAGACGGCTGTCTGCCGCGGCCAACGCCGTCGCCGTCGCGGTTGCCGTTGCCGTGGTGGGCGTCGTGCCCGCGTGCTCGCAATCCGCGCCGTCCGCCATGGCCGGAAGCGGCGGCGCCGGCGCCGGCGCCGGAATGACGACGGGCCAGAGCGGGACGACGGCGCCGGCCACGTGCAGTGGCGTGCGCGCGCCTGCCGCGTTCGACACGTTCAAGATCGCCGACGCGGCGCCGACCGGCGCGCGCCCGTCGATCGTGATCGGTCCGGACGCAACGCCGATCGTGGCCTTCCGGGTGGGCGCCGCCGGACGGGAGCAGGTCGTGGCCGCGCGGCTGGACAATCCCGCGGACGCCTCCGGTCCGCGCGTCCAGATGGTGCCGCTCTCGTACGCGGGTCCGGTCGTGACGTCGCCGCGCGTGGCGGCCCGCGACGGACGCATCCTGAGCGCGTACTCCGCCGAGAGTCCGGACGGATCGCACCACGGTCGCTACGACGCGTGGTCCGGCGGCATCGACGACCCTCCGGTCGACGTCCAGCCCATCGACGACCCGATCGATTACGCCGCGCCCGCGATCGCGATCGACGCGACGGGGCGCCCCGTCATGGCGTTCCTCTATCTCGATTTCTCGCTGCGCCTGCTGACGCAGTCACAGGACGGGGCGTGGTCGCGGGAGGTCGTCGCGATCGGCGTCATTCCTTTCGCGTCGACGCTGATCGACATGACCCTGGACAGCCGCGGCCGGGCGGTGCTGGTCGGTTCGGCGATCGCCAGCACGGGATATGCGGCCGGCCAGAACATGTTCCTGCCACCGACCGATGGTCTGACGGTCTGGCGGTATTCAAGCAGCGGCTGGATCACCGATCGACTGCTGAGCGGCAGCTTCTCCCTCTCGTCGCGGATTCGACTTTCGCCTTCCGGCGAGCCGACGATTTTCTACAGCGGCCCGACGGGGGGGCTCGCGCGGGCCACGCTCCGGGATGAAGCCTGGAGGCCTGACGATCCGGTGGGAGGCTCGGGCGCGGGTGCGCCGCTCGGCGATCTGGCCGACGTCGTCTATGGCCCGCAGGGTGAAATCCAGGTCGTATCCCTCGCGTTCGAAGGACTGACACACGGCGTGTTCGACGGTTGCCGTTGGTCGAAGACGGTGGTTACGGAGATCGCCGGCGCACCCGCGATCGCCGTGGACGGCGAAGGCCGCGTGCACATCGCGTACGAAAGGCAGGTCGGTGTCGTGGAGGCCACCGGCAGCGAGATCAGCGAGGTGTGGTATGCGCGGCCCCGGCCTTAGCGCGGCGTCCCTTTACGTCGCTGGCGCGGTGGTGGCGATCGGTTGCACCGACGGCGTGTACCGCGATCCGATCGGCCACGCCAGCGGCGACGCAGGGCAGGACGACGGCAAGTTCACGTCGACGCTGTCGGGGCTGTGGAGGGAATGCGGGCGTCTCGGGACGGGTGCGCCATGGAAGGTGACGATCTCCGCTGAGGGCGGGACCGCCGCGGTGCTGTACGCCCTGGGGCAGATTGCCGTGCACCGCCTGTCGGATGGCGAGATGGTGGCCGAGCTTGCCGCGAGCGTCGCGGCGCCGGTCTTGTCTGGTGGGGACCTCTCGTTGCCGTCGTCCAACTACGACGTCGCGCTGTCGAGCGACGGTTCCGTCGTCGCCTTCGCCGACGGCTTTCACGTCGTTGTCTGGCGCTTCGCAGACAACGCGCCGCCGTTAGACGTTCCCGGCCTTTACGACCGGGTCAGGTTGAGCCCGCGTGGCGACCAGTTTCTGACCTGGCGCTCCACGCCCGATCCGCTTTTTACGATCGAGCGGCGTGCCACGAGCGACGGTAGCCTGATCGAGTCAGCGGAGGTGTCGGCGGTGGCCTTCTCCGGCGATGGCGCGCAGATCATCAGCTGGCGCGACGGGACGCTGATGACGCGGCCGACGGACGCGACCGGCACCGCCGGCCCGCCGGTGTCCCTCGACGCGTCGCTGACGCAAGCGATGCTCTCGCCGGACGGGCGTTACTTGGTCGGGGCGGTGCTCCCCAATCTGCGCGCATTTCGTACCTCCGACGGTCAGCAGTTGTGGGATCGCGTCGTGGACGCCGGCGATGTCCGGTTTTCGGCGGACGGCGCGTCGTTGCTGATCTTCGTCTCGACTGGCATTTCCATCGTGGACGTCGCGACCGGCGCCGACCGTCCGTTGCTGCCGCTGGATCCCGTCCGCGACGCGGCACTGGGACCGAACGGTGGGCCCTTGCTTGTCGCCGATCAGAGCGGTCTTTATCGGGCGGCCGACGCGGGCGCACCGCTGGCGCCATACGGGACTCTGCCGGGGCAGGGATTCTCGATCATGGCGCTCGCCGTCTCACCGGATCAGCGGTGGCTCGCGGCCGCGTCCGACCTGCGGCGCTTTCCAGCGATCCCGGTGTCGCCGATCCGACCTCAGCCGGAGGATCTCGTGATCTGGGATCTGGACGGGCGGAGTCCCTCACGAACGTTCTCGGGCCTGGCGGCGACCAGCGTCGAATTCTCACGCGATGGCCAGCGCCTGCTGATCACGGACCGTCGGGTCGAACCGGCGGGGCGGTTGGAGGAATGGCCCGTCGCTGACGCCGCGCCCGCTTGGACCCTGACCAGCGACGGCCCGCTGCTGTACACCGCGTCGTACAGCCCCGACGGTGGTCGCATTGCCGTCAGCTTCGCCGACGGCGTCGGTGTGCTCAGCGATGGAGACACCAGCGTCGCGCCGACGATGGCGCGCGAGATCGCCTACCCGGCGAGCGCTTTTTCCCCGGACGGCCGGTGGCTGGCGACCTCGGGTGTGTCGCTGTGGCAAACCACCGACTGGCATCGCGTGTGGGCGGTAACACCTTCCGCGCCTCCGCCGGTGGAGCCCGTTGCACGCGATAACGCGTTGGTCTTCTCGCCCGATGGGAAGTTCATCTTGTCCTCGGAGAGCGAGCTCGACTACGAGGGGGACGTCTGGGTCGCTGCCACGACGACCAAGCTCTACCGGACGAGCGACGGGCGCCTGATCCGAAATCTGGGGACGCAGGCCGGGCGGAGGCCCGTGTTCTCACCCGACGGGGCGTGGCTGCTGTTCGGTGATCTGGCCTGGGAGA
>DATMZL010000855.1:0-2552 GCA_035607075.1 Polyangia bacterium | reverse complement strand
GTGCCGACGCGGGTCAGCCGGACGCCGAGGTGCACGGCGTCCTCGCCGGCCGTCGCGCGGCGCGCCCGGCTCATACGCGTGAGCAAGCCCGTGAAGAACGCGTCCTGGCTGGAACAGCCGGCGGGCGCGTCGAACTCCACGCGAATCGCCACGGCCTCGCCTCCCGGCGCAGGCGGCGACGCCGCCACCGCCAGCGCGGCCGCAAGACCTAGGGGCAGAACCGGGAGCAACCCCACCAACGTAGAACGAACTGCCCGCCCGACGCCAATGCGCAGCGATCCGGCGCTAGACTGCGCCCCGTGACAGCCGGAGACCGCCCAGGGAACCCGAACGACCGCGCGCTTGTTCGACGCGCGCAGGAGACGCGCGAACGCGTCATCGCGCGCCTGTCGGATCACTTCGCGCACGACGCGCTGGACGTCGACGAATTCGAACGCCGGGTCACCGTGGCGCAGACCGCCGACAACCCGAGCGACATCGAGGCGCTGCTGACCGACCTGCCCGACCTCGCCGGTCCGCCCGCGACGACGAAGGCGGTCGTACCGACGGTGGTCCCGGCGCTGGTGCCCGACGACCGGGACCGCGACACCGCCTACGCGATCTTCGGCGGCATCGATCGCCGCGGAACCTGGGCGGTGCCGCGCCGGATGCGCATCGTCGCGGTCTTCGGGGGCGCCAACCTCGATCTGCGCGAGGCCCGCTTCCCGCCGGGTGTCATCGACATCGAAGTGACCGCCGTGATGGGCGGGATCAACATCGTCGTGCCGCCCGGCCTGGCCGTGCAGATGCACGGCTCCGCGATCATGGGCGGCTTCGCGGACGTGAACCGCGCGCCCGCCAATCCGGATCCGGACGCGCCGCTGCTGCGCGTTCACGGCCTGACGGTGATGGGCGGCGTGAACATCGAGATGCGGCTTCCGGGCGAGAGCGAGGGCGGTGCGCGACGGCGCGAACGCCGCGCGCTGCGCGAGGAGCGCCGGAGCCAGCGCCTGCTGGATCGGCAACGATGAACGAAGCACCCGCGCGGATCGCGTCGCTGCTCGCGAGCGGAACCGAGCTGGTGTGCGCGCTCGGCCTCGGCGAGCGCCTGGTGGCGCGTTCGCACGAGTGCGACTTTCCGGCCTGGGTCACGCGGCTGCCCGCGGTCAGCCGCCCCACGTTCGACGTCGCCGGCAGCAGCGGCGACATCGACGCGCGCGTGCGCGAGCGGCTGCGCGCGGGCGCGCCGCTCTACGAGATCGACGAGCCGCTGCTGGCGTCGCTGGCGCCCGACGTGATCGTCACGCAGACACACTGCGAGGTGTGCGCGGTCAGCCCGGGAGACCTGGCGCACGGCGCACGCGCGAAGCTGGAACGCCGGCAGGTGGTCGCGCTGGACAGCGGAACCATCGAAGGCATCCTCGACGGTTTTCAGAACGTCGCCGGCGTGCTCGGGGCGGCCGACGCGGGACGCGCGCTGGTGGCCGGCATTCGCGCGCGGCTGGCGGCGCTGGCCGAGAAGACGCGCGCCCTCCCCGGCCCGCGGCCCACCGTCGCCTGCCTGGAATGGATCGACCCGTTGTTCGCGATGGGCAACTGGGGACCCGAGCTGATCGAGATCGCGGGCGGCGCGTGCGCGCTCGGCGTCGCGGGCGCGCACTCCACGACGCTGCCCTGGGACGCGCTGCGCGCCGCCGCCCCGGACGTCATCGTCGTGGCGCCCTGCGGGTTCGGCATCGAACGGACGCTCGCGGAGATGCCGACGCTGGCGGCGCACCCCGGCTGGACCGAGCTGGCCGCGGTCCGCGCCGGCCGCGTCTTCGTCGCCGACGGCAACCTCTACTTCAACCGATCGGGACCGTTGCTGTTCGACACGCCCGACGTCCTCGCCGAGATCCTTTACCCGGACGCGTTCCCGCCCGCGCACGAGGGCCGCGTCTGGCGCCGCTGGCGCTGACTACAGCGCGGGACAGGCGGGCGTGGGCGCGATCGTGCCGCCGTCCAGGGAGAAGTAGAACGTCCGGCGCGCGTACGTCGTCTCGACGTCGGGCTTCGCGCTGGTGCTCGCGGGGATTGGCGCCGACCAGATCCACTTCGCCGTGCTGGTCCCGAACACCGCGCCCCAGGGCGGATCGCCGTTGCTCGCGACCTCCGTCGCCGCCGACCACGCGCTGTCGTCGAAGTCGAGCGCGGTCCAGTCGGCGCCGCCCGCGTCGACGTCGGGCACGGTCGCGGACGTCCGCCAGTCGCTGTTCGTCACCACCAGCGACGCGGGACCGCCGTTCAGATCGACGGTGAGCTCGCCGATGATGCCGCGGTCGTTGCCGTCCTGGCTGGACGTATTCGTGCCGCGCACGGCGATCACGTTCTTGCGGCCGGGGTAGGTGAACAGCGACACGTCGATCGTCACCGCCGCGCTCCAGTTGTCGGTGCTGCCGACCTTCGTGCCGTTGACGTAGACGTCGCACTCGTTGTCGGCCGTGATCTTCAGGTGCGACGTCCGGGTCGCGGTCTGCGGCAGCGCCGCGCAGGCCGCCGGGACATCGGTGCCCATGTCGACGCGAAGGTCGGTG
>DATMZL010000748.1:0-2826 GCA_035607075.1 Polyangia bacterium | reverse complement strand
CAGCAAGTACGTCGACATGAAGCCGCAGGCGAGCATCGACAACGTCGCCAACTACGTGAACGGCGGCGGCCGTCTGTTCGTGAGCCACCTTCACTTCTACTGGCTGCAGAAGCGCGCGATGGATCTCGCCACGGCGACGGGTCCGTTCAGCGTCATGGACCCGCTGAACGACGTCACCTTGACGGTCAACCAGGGGTTCCCCAAGGGCGCGGCGCTCGCGCAGTGGCTGCAAACGCCGGCGGTGGGCGCGACCACGACGCTCGGGCAGCTCGCCGTCAGCGGGTCCGAGCACTCGGTCAACACCGTCAACGCGCCGACGAGCGAGTGGCTTTACTACTCGTCGCCGCGCTCGTCCCAGTACCTCAGCTTCAACACGCCGGTGGGCGCGGCGGAGATGAATCAGTGCGGGAAGGTCGTGTTCACCGACATCCACATCCAGAAGTCGATCAGCGTCGGCGGCACCACCACCGGCGGCGACGACTCGGACCCGAGCAAGCCGTTCCCGTCGGGCTGCAAGACGAACATGATGTCGCCGCAGGCGAAGGCGCTGGAGTTCCTGTTCTTCGACCTCACGTCGTGCGTCGAGCCGCCGACCAAGATGCCGACCGCGCCGCCGCCGATGCCGCCGGGCGGAACGATGGGCCCGCCAGGGCCGACGGGCAAGCCGCCCGCGCCGCCGCCGCCGCCACCGCCACCGCCGCCGCCGATGCCTACGTGAGGCGCCCGAGAGCGGCTTGCCCTCACCCTGGCCCTCCGCAAGCGGGAGAGGGGATCGGATCTGATCTTGTTCCCTCTCCCGCTTGCGGGAGAGGGTCAGGGTGAGGGCAAGCCTTGCGAGCGCCAGCGCTCGCGCGAAAGTTCAGTCTGGCGCCTCACCGTTCAACGCCCGCACGATCGCCTCGAGCACCGAACGCCGCTGCGTGAACACCTGATCGTTCGAGAACCGCACAACGCGGATCCTCGGTCTGACTTCAGGGGGTGGATTCGTTGGGTTCGGAGGTGACGGGGGCGTCGCCGGTTTGGCTGGTGTCGGGGCGGGCGAGGATGCCGCCGGCGAGCAGGATGCGGCGGATCAGGTCGGCGTCGCGCATCTGCGCTTGCTCCTTCTCCGCGAAGCGCTGGTGCATCTCGCCGCGCGCCGAGGCCGCGAGGCGCCCGGCGAGCGCCGCGCTCTCCTCGAGCGCGCGCGCCGCGGACCACAGGGCGCGCTCGACCTCCTCGGCTTGCTCGGCGGCGACGCTCTCCAGCGAGAATGAATGACCGACGTGGCACCGGAAGCTGTGGTAGCCGTTGACCTCGGTCTCGGTCAGCTTGCCGTGGCAGATCGGGCAGACGATGTCCGACCCGACGCCCGGCTCGTCGCCCTCGACCTCGGCGAGCACGCCGGGAAGGTGCGGCGGCCGCGGGCTCGCAGGCTCGCCCACCAGCTTGGTGACGAGCCCGGGGATGTCGCTGATCGGCGCCACGAAATCGACGGGCGCGTGACGGATCGCCGAGGCCGGCATCGCGACGACCTGCGCGTCCCTGGGATCCTGAACGATCGCCTTTCCCCCGCGCGCCTTGATCGACAGCAAGCCCGCCGTTCCGCAATCGAGGTAGCCCGTGAGGACCACACCGACAACGCGCGGTCCGTACGCGATCGAAGCGGTGCGAAACAACGCGTCGATCGACGGGCGGTGGCCGTTCTCCTTCGGACCGCGCACGACCTGAACGAAGCCCGGCCGCAGCATCAGGTGGTTGTCGGGCGGCGCCAGATAGATGCGCCCCGGCGCGATCGGCTCGCCGTGGATGGCGTGCCCCGCGCGCAACGGACCGCGCCGCGACAGCAGCTCGGGCAGGATGCTCGCGAACCCGGGCTGCATGTGCAGCACGACGAAGATCGCCGCTTGCAGATCAGCCGGGAGGCCCGCCACGAACTGGCTGAGGGCGTCGATGCCGCCCGTCGACGCGCCGACCACCACGATGTCGTGGCGCGGCGCCTCCGCCGTCATCTCGGTCCGACGACCGGGCTGTGCCCGAACGAGCCGCGCTGGGTCTCCATCGCCGCCCTGAAGCTGTTCACCTCGGCGGCCGACGCAAGCGGCAGCGTGAACGAAAACGTCGTTCCCCCCTCGGCGGGGCTGTCGACCCAGATCGCGCCACCCTGCGCCTCGACCAGGCCCTTGGCGATGTAGAGGCCCAGGCCGCGGCCCTTGCGGGACGCGTCGTCCGCCTGCCAGAAGCGTTCGAAGATGTGGGGCCGAATACCCGGGGGAATCCCCGGCCCGGTGTCGCTGACGGTCACCAGCGCGTGCCTGGCGGCGATCCGGGCCGTCACCTTGATCGAGCCGCCGTCGGGCGTGAACTTGATCGAATTTCCGATCAGGTTGGACAGCACCTGTACGGCGCGGCTCGGATCGCAGCGGACGTCGAGGCGCTCGGGCGGGACGTCCACCCGCAGCGAGATTTGCTTCTCCTCGACGAGCGGCGCGAACATCACCGCCGTTTCGTCGAACAGCTTCTTCACCTCGTGCGGAACGAGATCGATCGTCAGGTGACCCGACTCGATGCCGGCGAGATCGAGCAGGTCGTCGATCATGCGCCGCATCTGCAGCACTCCGCGGCGAACGCGTTCCAGCTGCTTCCAGCCTTTACGGCGCTCCTCGCCGCGTGCCGACCGCAGCAGCATCTCGGTCGTCAGCTGGATCCCCATCAAGGGGTTGCGCAGGTCGTGCGACACGAACGACAGCACGTCCTCACGCGCGCGGATTGCGTCGCGCGCGTGTTCGTAGAGGCGCGCGTTGTCCATGGCGAGCGCGGCGTGCGCCGCCAGATCGCGCGCGGTCG
>DATMZL010001599.1:0-3277 GCA_035607075.1 Polyangia bacterium | reverse complement strand
CACCGACGAGGTGACGTGGTCCGCGCAGGCTTATCGCATCCACGGGCTCCGGCCCGGCGACTTCGCGGGCACCGGCCACGGGTACTTCGATCTCGTGCACCCGGAAGATCGCGACCGCGTACGCGACGCGGTGCAGGCGGGCATCGCCCGGCGCGAGCCGCATCTTTGCGAGTTCCGCATCCAGCGTCCCGGTGGAGAGCTCGCGTGGGTCACCTCGCGCGGGCAGGCGCAGTACGCGCCCGACGGCACGCCGGTCACGATGCTGGGGACCGTCTCCGACATATCGCGCCTCAAGCAGACGCAATTCGCCCTGCAGGCGGCCCTCAATGCAAGCCGCACGGGCACCTTCCACTGGGACATCCTCACCGACAAGCTCGACTGGGACGAAGAGCTCGATCGCCTCTTCGGGCTGGCACCCGGGAGCACGGTCCGCTCGCTCGAGCAGTTCATCATCCGCGTGCACCCGGAAGACCGCCAGGCGGTGATCGACGCATGCGCGCGCTGCCGCGACCAGGGCGCGGACTTCGACCAGGAATTCCGCGTCGTATGGCCGGACGGGTCCGTGCACTGGCTCTACGACCGCGGCCGCACGTTCCGCAACTCGCGCGGCGAGCCGGCGTCGATGACCGGCGCCTGCGTCGACATTACGGACCGCAAGCGGACGGAGTTCGCGTTGCGCGACAGCATCCGCGAGCTGCGCGCGAGCGAGGACCGCTTCCGCGCCGCCGCCACCGCCACGAGCGACATCCTCTGGACGAACGACCCCACCGGGCGCATGACCGGGCCGCAGCCCGGATGGTCCGCGTTCACGGGACAGAGCGCCGAGGAGTATTCCGGCTACGGCTGGGCCAACGCGGTGCATCCGGACGATGCGCAGCCGTCGATCGACGCCTGGAATGCGGCGGTCGCGACTGGCAGCAAGTTCGTGTTCGAGCATCGCCTGCGGCGCCACGACGGCGCGTGGCGCACCTTCGCGATCCGCGCGATGCCGGTGCGGGATTCGGAAGGCGTGATTCGCGAATGGGTCGGCGTGCACACCGACGTGACCGAGGTGCGCGAGGCGCAGGAGATCATCGAGCGGCAGAACGATGAGCTGCGCCGCGCGGATGCGCGCAAGGACGTGTTCCTGGCCACACTCGCCCACGAGCTGCGCAATCCCCTCGCACCGGTGCGCACGGCGGCCGAAGTGCTCATGCATCCCGGGCTCACCCAACAGCAGCTCTCCTGGGCGTGCGGTGTGGTGCAGCGGCAGTCGAAGCACATGGCGCACCTGCTCGACGATCTGCTCGACCTCGCCCGCATCACCCAGGGCAAGCTGCAGCTCAAGCGCGAGCTCGCCTCGCTGCAGGCGATCGTGGATACGGCGATCGAATCGACGCGCCCGCTCGTGGACCGCAAGACCCACCGGCTCGCGGTCGACATCGAACCGGGACTGCCGATGATCGACGGCGATCCGGTGCGCCTGTCGCAGATCGTGGCGAACCTGGTGACGAACGCCGCGAAGTACACGGATCCGGGCGGAAGCATCGACGTGCGCGTCGAACGGGCCGGGCAAGGCATCGCGATCCGCGTGATCGACAACGGCATCGGAATCGATCCTGCCGCGATGCCGTCGTTGTTCACGATGTTCTCGCAGGTGCACAACGACGCGGGACGCTCCGACGGCGGGCTGGGCGTGGGGCTCGCGCTGGTCAAGGGCCTCGTCGCGCTCCATGGCGGCAGCGTGAACGCCGCAAGCGGCGGGCGCGGACAGGGCAGCACGTTCAGCGTGATGCTCCCGGTGGTGGAAGAAGCTGCGCAACCTGCGGCAACCCCGCGGAGCGGGGCTAACGGATCCTCGCGGCGCCGCGTCCTGGTGGCGGACGACAACGCCGATGCGGCCGACACCATAGCGGCCTTGCTGCGGCTGTCGGGGCATACGGTGGTCGTCGCTTACAACGGCGCGCAAGCGCTCGCCTCCGCGCAGTCCGCCCCGCCCGACGTGGCCATCCTCGACATAGGCATGCCGGGCATGGACGGGTACGACCTCGCGCGCGCCATACGCACGCAGCCCTGGGGCCGGTCGGTGACGCTCGTCGCGGTGACGGGCTGGGGTCAATCGCGCGATCGCGAACGCGCGCGCGAAGCGGGCTTCCAGCACCACATCACCAAGCCGGTCGATCCGTTGGCTCTGCAGTCGCTGGTGGAGACGGTGTCCTGAGCCGCGAACGCAGCGGGCTTGCGTGACGCTGACGCCGCCGACCTGAGCGGCCGGTCAAATCATCGTTGTGCAGCGGCGGCGGTCGCGCGCCACATCGTGGGCACTGGCCAGGTGTAACCTGAAAGTGCACGGACCAATCAGATGGCCAACGACATGCCCGTGCCGCTCAGGAGCACCCAATGCGAACGTCGTTCGTCGCTGCTGTAACCCTGTGGATCGCACTCTGCACTGTATCAACCGCGCAAGAGCTTCCCACCAAGGCGTCCGTCGCTGCCGACAAGGCGAACGCGCTGTTCGACGAATACTGGGAGTGGACGCTGCGCGAATATCCCGATTTCGCGACGCTCTTTGGCGATCGCCGATACGACGACCGGCTCAGAGATGAGTCAGCGCAGGCAGTGACCAAACGAAAGGCGTTCTACGCCAGCTTTCGCGGCCGCCTCATCGAGATGGACCCTTCGGAGCTTCCCTCGCAAGTTCGTACATCGCTGCAAGTACTTCGTTTCCGCCTCGACCGGATCGCCGCGCTCGACGAGCAGTTCGGGTCGCTGCCCTTCGGGCCCTACGACGCATGGGCCCCGGTGACGCAGATGGAGGGGATTCACCTCGCCCTTCCCGCGCTCGTAAAGAACACCCGCTTCACGACCGTGGCCGACTACGAGGCGTACCTGAAGCGCCTGCACGCGGTTCCGGTCAGCATTCGCCAGCTGATCGCGCGCATGGAGGTTGCGATGGCTGCCGGCTGGATGCCGCCGAAAGCGGCGGTCGAACGTGTGCCCAAGCAACTCGAGTCCCAGGTAAATCCGGATCCAACCAAAAGTCCGGAATACGCTCCGTTCAACTCGTTTCCCGAGGACATCGCCCTGGCCGAGCGCCAGCGGCTGTCGACGTCCGCTCGAAACGCAATTCGGGACGAGGTGGTGCCGGCGTTCCAATCGATGAAAACCTTCTACGAGAACCGCTACCTGCCGGCGGCAAGAATCAGCCTCGGTGCCTCCAGCCTGCCGCCCGGCATGCCGTTATACCAGGCGTTGCTCGACTGGAACACGACGACCGACCTCAACCCGACACAAATCC
>DATMZL010001003.1:0-4942 GCA_035607075.1 Polyangia bacterium | reverse complement strand
CCACGGACGCGGGCGTCTCACCGGCGAGCGGGCTCGACGCGTCGATCGCGTGCGACACGTTCCACGATCGCGACAGGGACAGCGCGCGCTCCCGGGACGGCTTGAGGTCGAGCATGCGGTAGAAGGTCTCGCCCTCGGTGGTCCGTTCCGTCCGCACCATGACCAGACGGATCTGGGCGTTGACGATCTGGTTGCCGCGCTCGTTGCCCAGCCGGAACATCAACGTCGGCACGCCGTTCACGGGCGCGATCACCGCCCGCCGCGTGAAGACGAATTGCGCCGTCGAGCGCGAGAACTTCGCGAACACAAGCCCGGTCGACACCGCGGTCAGCAGCAAGCTGACGATCGACTCCGCGACGACCAGCACGTTCGCCCCGGTCGACTCGGGGAACATCGCCCCGTAGCCGATGGTGCCCATCGTCTGCACGCTGAAGAAGAACGCGTCACGAAACGACGACGGTGCGGCGTGGCCCACGCCGCCCACGGCGACGAAGCCGACGGCGAACAGCCCGTTGGTGATCAGGTACGCGGCGGAGATCGCGGCGATCGTCGCCCACCAGGGCAGCCGCAGCAGCGCGTGATAGAAGTCGCGCAGCGGCCTGCGGCGATCGCCGACGATGCGGATCTCGTAGTCGGCGCCGGGCGCCCTGACGGTGGCGGGCTTGCGTGGCATGCCCGCCATCTTGACCCATTCGCGTTCGCTCTACTGATCGATCGCCATGCGGGCGAAGCGCGGGCTCAGGCAGACGTCGCGGTCCGCGATGAAGGTCATGTTGCCGGTCGCGGGATCGACGCGGAAGACGGCGACCGTGTTCGAGGCCTGGTTGCCGACGACGAGCGTCCGGCGGTCCTTCGACAGGCTGAACTGACGCGGCTGCCCGCCGTGCGAGCTCTCCTGCTCGATCAGCGTGAGCGCGCCCGTGGTCGGGTTGATCATGTAGGAGACAAGCGAGCCCTCGGCGACGCTGTCGAGGCGCATCGAGATGAACATCAGGTCGCCGGCCGGCGCGATGTCGATCTCGGCGCCGTTCTTGACGCCCGTGTAGCCGGTGGGCAGAGGAACCGGGTACGTCGTCACCGCCGTCAGCGCGCCGGTGGTCTGGTTGACGCTGAACAGATCGATCGTGCCCGCCGTCGAGGAGGCGCCGCCGGCTGTCTCTTCGATCGCGTAGAGGAAGTTCCCGTTCGGGTGCAGGGCGACGTGGCGCGGACCGGTCATGGCCGCGAGCGAGACCGAGCTCGACTGCGTGATCGCGCCGGTGGTGTCGTCGAACGCGTAGGTGCGAATGATGTTCGACCCGAGATAGGGGACGAACACGAAGTTGTTGTCGAGGCTGAAGACCGCGTGGTGCCCGTTCATGCCGCCCGCGTCCCACGACACCAGCGACCCGACCGATCCGTCGGTGTTCATGCTGTAGATGTACACGTTGCCCGCGTTGTAGTTGGGCGCCGCCAGGAAGTGGCGCGTGCGATCGAAGGTCAGCGTCTGCGTGTTGGCGTTCGGGGGCGCGGCGCCGCCCGTACCGCCCGCGCCACCGCCGCCGCCCGTGCCGCCTGTCGCCGGAGTGGTGGACGGGACGACCGCAGGCGTACCGAGCGGCGTGAGCAAGCCGGTCATCACGTTGCGCGTGTACGTGGTGATCCGGTTCTCCGCCCCGATCACGTGCGCGACGTAGAAGCGATCCTCGCTGTCGTTGAGCTCGCTGTTCGAGATCGCGCCGCCCGCGACGAAGGTCGCCAGCGGGCTCAGCGCGCCGGTCGATCCGTTGAGCGTGTAGGTCAGGATCGTGCCGGTGGAATCCGCGCAGCCGACATAAAGGTGCAGGTTCGCGGGCGCCGTGCCACCGGTGCCGCCTGTGCCGGTCGCGCCGGCCGCGCCGCCCGTGCCAGCCGCGCCGCCGGTGCCGGCCCCACCCGCCGCGCCGCCTGTACCGCCGGCCGATCCGGCCGCGCCGCCCGCCGATCCACCCGTACCGCCTGTCCCGCCCGCCGTACCACCCGTTCCGCCGCGACCGCCCATCCCCGCCGCGCCGCCCGTCCCGCCTGCGCCGGCCGAGCCGCCCGTCCCGCCGCGACCTCCCGATCCGCCGCTGGCCGTCCCGCCGCCGCCGGCGCTGCCGCCGGTGCCACCTCGGCCGGCTGCGCCGCCGGTGCCGCCCGCCGTGCCGGCCGCGCCGCCCGTGCCGCCGACCGAGCCACCCGCGCCGCCCGTCCCGCCCGTCGCTCCGCCCGTGCCGCCCGTCGTCGTCGATCCACCCGTGCCACCGCCGCCGGCCCCGCCGCGGCCACCCGCTCCGCCACCGCCGCCGCCGGTGGTGCCGCCTTTGCCGCCGGCGGTGCCGGCCGTCCCGGTTCCATTGTTACCGCCGCTGTCGCCGCAGGCCGACGCCAGCAGGCAGCCGCTCGCAAGCAGCGCGGTGACCACCATCGAACGACTCGCGGAACGGACCTGGACGAAACGCATGCGCTCTCCTCGCGGCTGGGTGAAAGTGCACGGAGCGAATCACAAATTGCCCCGGTAAGTCAAAGACTGCTGCGTTTACACGCCCTCGCCGACGGTGGCGTCCCCGGGTCCAACCGGTTCCCGCGCGGAACGGCGCGCGCCTGCGTCTGGGCGCATTCCGTAACGACCACCCTGGTCCCGCCGGGACGACGCATGGCACGGCGTTCGCTTTTGCTTCGCCCCGATGCGTGAATCGCGCGTGCTCGTTCTTCTCTGCGTTCTGACGGGCGCGTGCGGCGGCTCCGGCAGCGGCGGCGGATCGCAGCCCGCCGGCTCCACGGGAACGACGAGCACGCTCGCGTGCTCGGATCTCTTCGATCAGAGCACGCTGCGGACGTACTCGATCGACATCTCACCGGACGAGCTGAACAGCATCCAGGCCGAGTTCCACAACCTCGCGACCCTGACCGCGCAGGGGAACGACTTCGTCGTCAAGCACCCCGTCACCTTCCACATGGGCAACGAGACGGTCAGCGACGCGACCTTCAAGTTGCACGGGCAGTCGTCGTGGGTGCAGACCGTGATGTTCGACGCCGATCGCGCGAAGATGCAGTTCGACATCTCGTTCCACGAGCACGACCGGACCGCGAAGTTCCACGGCGTCGAGAAGCTGGTGTTCGACATCTCGCGCGACGACTGGACGTTCATGCACGACCGCATCGCGCACGCCTGGTTCCGCCAGGCCGGGATCGCCGCGGGCTGCGCCGCCAACGCGCGCGTCGAGATCAACGGCAGCTACTACGGCCTCTTCGTCGCCGAGGAGAACACCGGCCAGCGCGTGATCGCCGACTTCTTCCCCGACAATCCCAACGGCGATCTGTGGAAGGGCGGCATCCAGCCGGAGACGAACAAGAACCCCGACCCGACCCGACAGATGGCGTACTGGAACGCGACCGATCTGGCGGCCGTGTCGGCGATCGTCGACCTCGAGACGTCGGTGAAGGAATGGGCCGGTGAGGCGCTGATCAACGACGCCGACGGCTACTACGGCGGCATGCACAACTTCTATCTTTACGACACGGGCGCAAAGGGATTCGTGTTCTTGCCCAACGACACCGACTCGACCTTCGACTGGCTGGGGCGGAACGACCTGGTGGGGTTCCAGGGTCACCCCGTTTACTGGTGGGAAGGGCGCGCTCAACCGCAGCCCACAGCCGGCGCCGTGTGGCGGGCGGCGATGTCCGATCAAACGTGGCGGAGCAAATACGCGGACGCGATGGCGGCGCTGCTGAAGCAGTGGGACGTTGCGCAGCTGCAGGGGTGGATCGACGCCTGGTCGATGCAGATCGCCGACGCGGTGGCCTCGGATCCGCACACGCCCGTGCAACCCTCGCAGTTCAACGACGCCGTCGCAGCGGCGCGCGACGTCGTCGCGAAGCGCGCCCAGTACCTGCAGACCTTCGTCGACTGCGAGCGCAACGGCAGCGCCGCCGACGATCATGACGGCGACGGCGTGCGCTGGTGCGACGACTGCCGCGACGACAACGCCGCCGTGCACCCGGGCGCTACCGAGATCTGCGGCAACGGCATCGACGAAGACTGCAACGGCGTCGCCGACGACGGCTGCAAGTGACGCGTGAGGAGCCGGAGAGCTTTGCTCGCCGCTCAGAAGTTTTTCGCCGCCAGCTCCAGTCGATAGTTGCCGGAGGTGCTCTCGGAGACCACCAGGCCGACGCCGCGGCAGAGGATGATGAACCCGTCGCTCTGGGCCATCCGTTGCCAGCAGCGTTCGAAGCGCCCCGCCGGCGTCTGCACGGCGCCGGCGTCGTGCCAGGTGAAGGTCTGGGCGCCGCTCGTCCAGGTGGCACCCTCCTGGACCGGGGCGCTCGCGTACTGGATGCGTTGCGCGGCATCGTGATTTCCCGTCGGGAAGGCCCACACGTCGTCGGCGGCCATGAACACGTCGAAGCTCTGATCCGAGCAGGTCGGCCGGTAAACCCATCCGCTGTCGTTGCCATCGACCACCGTGCCGTTGACACTCGCTTCGGCGCGCGAGCAATTGCTCGCCCTCGTGGAATCGATCGGCGACTGCTGAAACATCCAATCACGGCCAGCCTCGAGCGGCAGCAAGCGATCGTCCGTCCCGACGCCGGTCCCGGCACCGCCGCCTTGCCCGCCGACGTTGCCGGCGCCGCCCGCGCCGCCGCTGCTGCTGCCGCCGTTGCCCCCGCCGCCCGTGGCCGCATCAGGTGAACCACCTGAGCCGCCGCAACCGATCACCGTCGCTGTCGCGACCATTGTCGCGATCGCCACCGCCGAAATCTTCCAACACCTTCGTTCGGGCCGCATGGTCGCCATGATATGCCCTAGCGCGCCCAGGGCGGACGATGGCCCACGATTTCGGCGAGCGGCCGTCCCGTGCGCTGCGCGGCGAGCAGCTGGCGGTGTCGCCAGATCGTGTAGAGGACGGGCAGAACTTCGAGGGTCAGAAAGCCGCTG
>DATMZL010001525.1:0-2174 GCA_035607075.1 Polyangia bacterium | reverse complement strand
ATCGTCGAGGCGCATGGCGGCCGCATCTGGGCGGAAAGCGTGGAGGGCGAGGGAAGCACCTTCTCCTTCACGCTGGCCCCCGAGCCGGCCGTCGCCGGCGAAACGCGCTGATTTCCCGACGGAAATCGGGTCAAGGACGGGGCGGACAACGCGAGCGCTCCGCCTTATACTACCGCCCGCGAAAGTGGCGCAGACGCACATGGCGAACGGGCTCGATGCGAAGGTCAACGGTTCAGGATCTCCCCGCAAGGCGGGTGAAACACAGGCGCTGGTTCCGCCGAACGGCGCCGGCGCAGCGGGAGCAGCGAGCGGTGCGGACGGTGACGGCGCGCTGGCGGACTTCGCGCTGGCGAACCTGCCTTTCGTCGAGGAGCTGTACTTCAAGTACCTCGACGATCCGGCCAGCGTCGATCCGAACTGGCGACGCTATTTCCAGGGGCTGAACGGGAGCGCCAGCAACGGGAGCAACGGCGCGGGCGCGGCGTCGCTGGTGCCGCCCGCCGCGTTCAAGCGCAGCATCTTCGCGAGCAACGCGCCCGCGAGCGCGAGCGTGGGCGTCACCGGCAACCGCATCTCGGTCCGGCTGCTGTCGGAGCGCGTTCAACGTCTTGTCGAGGGCTACCGCGAGCTCGGCCACCTGACCGCCAGCCTGGATCCGCTCGGGCTGGTGCGGCGCAAGCTGCCGCCCATCGCGCTCGAGGACTTCGGCCTCGCCGACGAGGACCTGGACCTCGTGTTCAGCAGCGAGAACGTGGCCGGTCCCGATCGGACGACGCTGCGCGATCTCGTCGGCCTCTTGCGCGAGACCTACAGCCGGACCATCGGCGTCGAGCTGGCGCACGTGCACGACATCGAGCTGCGGTCGTGGCTGCAGACCCGAATGGAATCCACGCGCAACCGCCTGCCGCTGACGCGCGCCGACCGGCTGCAGCTCCTCGACCAGGTCATCGGCGCCGAGGTGCTGGAGCAGTTCCTCCAGAACAAGTTCCTCGGGTACAAGCGCTTCTCGCTGGAGGGCGCGGAGAGCCTGATCCCGCTGCTGGAACGGCTGATCGAGCGCGCGGCACGCTCGAACGTGGTCGAGATCGTGATCGGCATGGCGCACCGCGGGCGCCTGAACGTGCTCGCCAACGTCCTTCACAAACCGGCGTCGGAGATCTTCGCCGAGTTCCAGGACAAGGTCGATCCCAACGATCCCTCGAGCGGCGGCGACGTGAAGTACCACCTCGGCTTCTCGATCGATCGCACCTTCGGTCCGACGGCGGGCGATCCGGGGACGCACCCGGTTCACGTGTCGCTGGCGTTCAACCCGAGCCACCTGGAGTGGGTGAACACGGTCGTCCAGGGGCGCGTGCGCGCCAAGCAGGATCGCGTCGCCGACACGGCCCGCACCCGATGCCTGCCGCTGCTGATTCACGGCGACGCGGCGTTCGCGGGGCAGGGGATCGTCGCCGAGTCCCTCAACATGTCCGAGCTGGACGGCTACCGCGTGGGCGGCACCGTCCACATCATCGTGAACAACCAGGTCGGGTTCACGACGTCGCCGCGCGACGCGAAGTCGACCACCTACGCGACCGACGTCGCGCGCATGCTGCAGATCCCGATCTTCCACGTCAACGGCGAGGATCCCGAGGCGGTGTCGCAGGTGGTCGATCTGGCGGTCGACTTCCGCCAGCGCTTCCACCGCGACGCGATGATCGAGCTGTGGTGCTACCGGAAGCTCGGACACAACGAGGGCGACGAGCCGTCGTACACGCAGCCGGTGATGTACCGGACGATCGCGGCCAAGCCGTCGATCCGGATGGCGTACCTCGCTTACGACGCGGCCAACCCGGCGCCGGGCGAGGCGGCGATCACCGTCGAGGAGACTGACCAGATCGCCGCGGGCAAGCGGCACGAGTTGGAAGCGCAGCTGGACATCGCGACGAAGTCGAAGACGCCGCCGCGGCCGAGCACGTTCGCGGGCGCGTGGTCCGGCATCAAGGGCGGCGCGGACGACCAGGTGCCCGAGGTCCCGACGGCGGCGACGCCGGCCGAGATCCTGGAGGTGACGCGCGCGATCTCGACGGTGCCCGCCGACTTCCACGTGCACCCGAAGCTGAAGACGGTGGTGATCGACGGCCGCGCCGCGATGGGCGCGGGCGAGAAGCCGATCGACTGGGGCATGGGGGAGG
>DATMZL010000842.1:0-2624 GCA_035607075.1 Polyangia bacterium | reverse complement strand
CCGGCGGTCAAGAGGCGCAGCGCTTCACGTCCGACGGGAAACTTCACCGCCGCGTCCCGTACGAGATGCTTGCGCGCGATCGACACCGCTCGCCGGTATGCGGTGCGAAGCGCGGCCGACGCCGGGATCGCGTCGTCAGCTCCGTCGGGATTTCGGTACCGCGCTTGATGGGTCAGGTCGCCGAGCAGGATCGTTCGGACGCCGGCCACGACGTTGTCCCGAGCGAGAACACCCTGCACGACCGGCCCGCCGGTCAGCGCGTCGACGACGTATTTGCCCGCCGCCGGGCCTTTCGCGAGCTGCCGCAGCGCCACCAGGCGCTCGGTGAACGCGCCGGCGAGGTAGAAGCCAGGACCCTCGCGCAGCAGCTGAAGCAGTTCGTCCGTGACGCGATCGTATTCGGGCGCGGTGGGCCGGTCGAACGCGCGGCCGGGAATCACGCGGAAGCCCTGCTCGCAGAGGTCGTCCAATACGGCGACGGACTCGTCGAAGGTCGCGAGGTAATAGAAGCTCGGCACGCCGCCAGGATATCGCTCCCGCGGCGCGCCGTCGCTCCGCGCCGCAGGCGCGGTGTGCGACGATTGTCTTTCAGGCGCCGCGATCCCGCGCTTCGCGCGGGGGCAGCTACTCGTCGGGCGTCGTTCGCGGCTCGTCGGGGCGCGGCGTGCGCGCCGTGTGGATCATGCCGAGGCTCGCCGCCAGCCGCACCAGCTCCGCCATGTTGCGCAGACCGAGCTTGCGGTTGATGCGATTGAGGTGCGTGTCGACGGTCTTCCGCGCGATGCACAGCTCGCGGGCCATGTCGCGCGCGATCACGCACTCGGATGCGAGCCGGAAGACTTCGCGCTCGCGCGCCGAAAGAATTCCCAGCACGTCACTCGCGCGCCGCCGCCGTCCCTCGAACGCGGCCAGCCGCGGCGCCAGCGCGGCCGCCACGTAGCGCTGTCCGCGGCTGACGACGCGGATCGCTTCGATCAGCGTCTCGGGCCCGTCGCTCTTCAACGCGTAGCCCGCCGCACCGGCCTCCAGCGCGTCCAGCACGTCGTTGACCTGGTCGTGCGCGCTGACGATCAGCACGCGTGCTTTCGGCGCGCGCCGTCCGATCTCGCGCGTCGCGAGCACGCCGTCCATTCCCGGCATCGCGATGTCCATCAGGACGATGTCGGGCGCCAGCGCATCGACGATTCGGAAGGCGCTCCGCGCGGTACTGGCTTCGCCAACGACCTCGTGGCCCGGCGTGTTTGTGAGGACGTGGCGCACGCCCATTCGAAACAGTGTGTGGTCATCGACGAGGACGATTCTCATGGCAGGCAGGCTCCGGCTGTCGGTTTCGCCACGCGATTTATATACGGGCAACGCGTCAATTGTTCCCCGTATGGGCAAGATCAGTAATCGACCTACACACTAATTTTTGCGGGCTACTCCCGATGGACCGATTGCCGGATTTCTCAACGGCGACGCGGGTTTCAGAAGTTGACTGACATGGCGTTCGTGGATCGGATTCGCATCGTTTTCGGCTCGGAGGACCCATGCACCGAGCATCACCTGGCGGGAGTGCGCTGACCCTGGTCTTGCTCCTCGGCGCCAGCGGCGTCGCGCGCGCCGCGACGCCCACCGACGACCTGCCTCGCCTCGACGAGCGGACGGCCCTGATGATCGGTGCGAACCGATTGAAGGTGGGCGTCCTGTCGTTCGACTACGGCCTCGTCGAGCGCGTTTCGATCGGGACCGATCCGCCCGCGTGGGCGGCGCGCGCCTTCTACCCCGTCCTGATTCCCAACGCGCACGTGAAGGTGTCGCTCTTTCAACGCGGGCCGGTCGCGGTGACGGGGCAGGGCGCGGGCTACTACCTGGTCCTGAGACAGAACGGCAGCGCGACGGGATCGCTCGTGTCGGTTCCGGTGTCGCTGTTCGCTTCGGTTCGCTTTCAGCCGCGAGTCTGGCTGCATGGGGAGGGCGCGTACGTCTTCGTCCGCGGCTTCGGCAGCGGCGACCTCAACGCGTCCGGGATCAACGGCCAGGTCGCCGCGCAGGCGGCGCAGGGGGCGGCGATGCTCGAGTGGCGCGTGACCCGGATCTTTTCGCTCACGGCGCTGGGGCGTTACCAGTTCTGGACGGGGCCGCTCGCGTTCGAGGGCACCGGAACGCTGGACCCTTACACCAGCGTCAATGTCGACGGCACCGCGAAGCCGCGCGTCGAGCATCCCTGGATGGCGATCGGCGGCGTGGCGCTCCTCTGGCGCCACTTCCACCTGATCGCGGGCGCAGGCTACGGCTACTACTTCGTCCCGGGGATCGACATTGCATACCCGAACAAGGGTTTCGTTCCCGACCTGTCGGCGTCATTCGTCCTGTGAAGCCATGAAGCCCCGAGCGCTGATTGCCGTTTCGGTCGTCGTCGTCCTCGCCTCCGCGGCGTGCACGTCGGAGGTGACGCTGCCCGATCCGCCCCGCGAAGCGGAGGTCACCGCTGTCGCGGCGATCTACGACAACCCGACGGGCACGATCGACGTAGCCGCCATCGAGTCGATGCTCGACGCGATCCAGGCGCGCCTCGATCAGCTGCACGCCGAGTGGCTGCCGGCGCTGATGGCGGAGGCCCTGATGCGGATCGCGCGGCGCCT
>DATMZL010001033.1:0-2779 GCA_035607075.1 Polyangia bacterium | reverse complement strand
CGAGCGGTACGACGGGCGCCGCGGGCCGTGGCGGCGCGGGAGTCGCCGGCGCGAGCGGCACGACGGGCGCCGCAGGCCGCGGCGGCGCGGGAGTCGCCGGTACGACGGGCGCGGCAGGCCGCGGTGGCGCGGGCGTCGCCGGCGCGAGCGGTACGACGGGCGCGGCGGGTCGCGGCGGTGCGGGCGTCGCGGGCGCGGGTGGCACGGGCGCCGTCACATGCACGAACCGCGGGATGTGCGGCGGCCTGACGCCGTTCTGCGACATGGGAACTTGCCGCGGCTGCGACACCAACGCGGAGTGCATGGGGCTCGGCGGCGGCACCGATCGCTGCGACACCACCACGCACAGGTGCGTCGAGTGCCTCGTGATGACCGACTGCGCGGCGAATCAGATGTGCAATCTCGCCACGCACACCTGCGCGGCCGGCTGCACCAACAACACGCCCTGCGCGCCGGGTGTCTGCGATACGGCCGCCGGCACCTGCGTCCGCTGTCTCACGGACGGGAACTGCCCGAACGGCCAGCACTGCGACGTGGCGGCCAACGCCTGCGTCGAATGCGTCAACAACACGCAGTGCACGAACATGCGCGTGTGCGGCGCCGCCCATCGCTGCGTCGACGGCTGCATGAGCAACAACGACTGCGGGCGCGGCGGCGCGGACTTCTGCGACATGGCGACCATGTCGTGCGTCGAGTGCCGGACCAACAACGACTGCGGCGGCGGCGGGAGCATCTGCCTCCCCGACCACACGTGCAGCTGAGGCGCATCCATTTCTTGCCCGTCCTCGTTCCTTTTCGTTCCGCGCTGACGGGGACGAGGGCGGGCGCTTTTTTATCTTGGCGCGAATTCGCGTGGGGAGCCGGCGAGCTTTGCTCGCCGCGTGTCTATCGATAGTCGATCTCGGCGACCGTGAGCTCGCGTAGCCCCGCGTGCCATTTCACGGTGACCGTGTCGCCGATCGATTTTCCGAGCAGGGCGCGTCCGACCGGAGACTGCCAGGAGATGTCGCCGGCCGCGCCGTCGGTCTCGTCGACGCCGACGATCCTGTAGGTCGCCTCTTCGCCGTCCGCATCCTCGACCGTAACGGTCGCGCCGAAGAAGATCCGGTCCCGGTGGGGTTGCGCCGCCGGGTCGACGATGCGGACGTCATCCAGGCGCTTCGAAAGGAAGCGCAGCCGGGAGTCGATCTGCCGCAGTTGGCGCTTCCGGTAGATGTATTCGGCGTTCTCCGACCGATCGCCCTCCGCCGCCGCGTCAGACAGGGCAGACACGACCTCCGGGCGCTTTTTCGTGCGGAGAAACGTCAGCTCTTCCGTCAAGCGCTTGAATCCCGCCGGCGTGATGTAGTTCGGCGGCGGCGCCTTTTTCACCACCTTCGGCGGCTGATTCGCCATGTCAGCCCATGCTATACGTCGTTCGCATAGCATGGCCACGAGGAAGATCGCGATCTTGACCAGCGGCGGGGACGCACCCGGGATGAACGCCGCCATCCGCGCCGCCGCTCGCACCGGCATCGCCAAAGGGTGGGAAATGTTCGGCGTACGCGACGGCTACGCCGGCCTTGTCGCCGGGTTGATCGAACCGCTCGGTGCGCGCGACGTCGGCGGCATCCTGCAGCGCGGAGGAACGTTCCTCGGCAGCGCCCGCCTGCGCGAGTTCAAGGACGAGCCGGTCCGCGCGCGCGCCATCGCCAACCTGCAGGCGCGGGGCATCGACGGCCTGGTCGTCATCGGCGGCAACGGATCGCAGTCGGGCGCGATGGCGTTGTCGAAGATGGGCCTGCAGGTGGTCGGCGTCGCGTCGACCATCGACAACGATCTCGCGGGAAGCGACATCACGATCGGCGTCGACACGGCGCTGAACATCGCGCTCGAGTCGATCGATCGCTTGAAGGTGACCGCGTCGTCGCACCGGCGTGCCTTCCTCGTCGAGGTCATGGGCCGCAACTGCGGCTACCTGGCGCTGATGGCCGGGATCGCCGGCGGCGCGGAATCGGTCGTCATCCCGGAGGCCGAGGTCGAGCCCGAGGTCCTCGTGCGCGACATCCAGAACGCCTACGCGCGCGGCAAGGCGCACGCGCTCATCATCGTCGCAGAGGGCGCGCGCAACAACGCCGCCCGGCTGGGCGAGCACTTCGATGCGCACAAGAACCAGATCGGGTTCGACGTGCGCGTGACGACGCTGGGTCACGTCCAGCGCGGCGGGACGCCGGGCGCATTCGATCGGTTGCTGGCGACGCGGCTGGCGGCGGCGGCGATCGAACACCTGGCCTCCGGGCAGCACGGCCGCTTGATCGGTATGTTGAAGGGCGAGGTCAGCTCGACGCCGTTGAGCGAGGTGGTCGGGATGCCGAAGGTGATCGACCTCGAACTGCTGAAGCTGCAGAAGGTGCTCGCGCAGTGATCTCGCGGCTCACCGAGCGGCAGGTGTCGCTGCTCGTGAGCGCCGCTGTCATCATCGGAGCCCTGCTGCTCTACATCCCGCTGGCCGGGACGTACGGGCTGTGGGATCCGTGGGAGACGCACTACTCGGAAGTCGCGCGCCAGATGACCCACCGGGGCGACTTCATCAGCCTGTGGTGGCCGGGATCGCCGCGCGATCCCGACGTGTTCTGGTCGAAGCCGGTGCTGTCGTTCTGGCTGATGAGCATCGCGATGCACATCGCGGGCATCGGTCTGCCGGGCGGGTCGCCCGGCGAGATGGCTGTCGGTCACGCCGCCGAGTGGGCCGCGCGCGTGCCGTTCTGCCTGATGGGCGTGCTCGGCATCTACGCGGTCT